>CAMDRY010000047.1 GCA_945906975.1 Bordetella parapertussis
CCGCGCGAGCGCGAATCGGCCGCCGCCCAGATCAGGTCGCCGACGCGCTGGAATCCAAACATCGAGTAGTAGGTGTAGAAGGGCAGCATGGTGATGCCGTGGGCGCTGTAGCTCGTAGCGGCGGCGATCCACGAGGACATCGCGCCCGCCTCGGTGATGCCCTCTTCCATGATCTGGCCGTCGCGCGCCTCGCGGTAGTACAGCAGCTCGTCGCGGTCTTCGGGCTCGTAGAGCTGGCCCACGCGCGAGTAGATGCCCACGCTCCTGAACAGGCTGGCCATGCCGAAGGTGCGCGCCTCGTCGGCGACGATGGGTACGATGCGCGGGCCGAGGGCCTCATCTTTTAACAGTTGCGACAGCAGCTGCACGAACACCGTGGTGGTGGACTGCTCGCGCTCGCGCGAGCCGGCCAGCGCCTTGTCGAAGGCCGCCAGTGGCGGCGCGGCGAGCGAGGGCGCACCGGTCGAGCGCTGCGGTAAAAAGCCGCCCAACTGCTCGCGCCTCGCCATCAGGTGTTTCATCTCGGGCGCATCGGGCGCCGGCTTGTAAAAGCGCAGTTGCGTCGCGTCCTCGTCCGACAGCGGTAATGAAAAGCGGTCGCGAAAGGCGAGCAGCGCCTCGTGTTCGAGTTTTTTCGCCTGATGCGCGATCATGCGCCCCTCGCCCCAGTGGCCCATGCCGTAGCCCTTTTTGGTCTTGGCCAGGATGACGGTGGGCTGGCCCGTATGGTGGGTGGCGGCGTGGTAGGCGGCATAGATTTTCACCGGGTCGTGGCCGCCGCGGCGCAGGCGGTCGATGTCGGCGTCGGACATGTGGGCGGTGAGTGCCTGCAGCTCCGGGTATTTGTTGAAAAAATGTTCGCGGTTGAAGTGGCCGTCGGTGGCGGCATAGGTCTGGAACTCACCGTCTACGGTTTCATTGAGGCGCCTGAGCAGGATGTCGTCGTGGTCGCGCGCGAACAGCGGATCCCAGTCCGAGCCCCACAACAGCTTGATGACGTTCCAACCGGCGCCGGCAAACAGGCCCTCCAACTCCTGCACGATGGAGCCGTTGCCGCGCACCGGGCCGTCGAGGCGCTGCAGGTTGCAGTTGACGACAAAAATCAGGTTGTCGAGGCCGTCGCGCGTGGCGAGGGACAGTCCGGCGATGGATTCGGGCTCGTCCATTTCGCCGTCGCCGACAAAGGCCCAGACCTTGCGGCCGGCGGTGTTGGCAAGGCCGCGGTCGGCGAGGTATTTCATGTAGCGCGCCTGGTACACCGCCTGTATCGGCCCCAGGCCCATGGAGCCGGTGGGGAACTGCCAGAAGTCGGGCATCAGCCACGGGTGCGGATAGGAGGACAGGCCCACGCCGCCGGTTTCGCGGCGGTAATGATCAAGGCGGTTTTCCGACAACCGGCCCTCGAGAAAGGCGCGCGCGTACACGCCGGGCGCCGAGTGCGGCTGGAAGTAGACCAGGTCGCCCTGCTGACCGGCCTTGAAAAAATGGTTGAAGCCGACCTCGAACAAATCGGCAGCCGAGGCGTAACTGGCGATGTGGCCGCCCAGTTCGCCCGACACGCGGTTGGCGCGCTCGACCATGGCGAGGGCATTCCAGCGGATGATCGCCGAGATGCGCTGTTCGACTTCGAGGTTGCCCGGGAACTGCGGCTGCTGGTCGAGCGCGATGGTGTTCTTGTAGGGGGTGTTGAGAACCGGCGGCAGGCGCACGCGCTGTTTGCGCGCGTGGTCGAACAGGCGGCGCAGCACAAAGGTGGCGCGGTCGCGCCCCTCGGCTGCTATCAGTGCGTCGAAGGCGTCCAGCCATTCGCGTGTCTCGGCGTGGTCGGTGTCCTTGGGCAGCACGCGCCAGAGTGGATAAAAGTCGGGATGGAAATCAGAAATATCGGTCATGGTTTGCCTGCGCGAATGCAAAAGTGGATAGTGCAATCATAGGCAGGGTGGCGCAGCATGTTCTGTTTATTTGTGCCATGTTTATACAAATTTTAGGCATAATAATCTGTAAATATTATTGGAACAGCATAAAATGCCGTTAAACTTGGATGCCGTCGACCGCCGTATTCTGCGCACGCTGCAGCAGGACGGCCGTCTCAGTAATGTCGACCTGGCGCAACAGGTCAATTTATCGCCCTCGCCCTGCCTTGCGCGCGTGAAAAAACTCGAAAGCGCGGGCGTTATCAGCGCCTATGTGGCGCTGCTCGATCCGGTGGCGCTGGGCTTTGGCGTCAGCGTGTTCATCCAGGTGCGGCTGGAGAGGCAGGTAGAGCGCTCGCTAGGTGTGTTCGAGCAGGCGATCAGCGAGCGCCCCGAGGTGATGGAGTGTTACCTGATGACCGGCCAGTCCGATTACATGCTGCGCGTGGTGGTGCCCGATGTGCCGGCGCTGGAGCGCTTTATCGTTGACTTTCTTTCGCGCGTGCCCGGCGTGGGCAACATCCAGTCGAGCTTCGCCCTCAAGCAGGTCAAGTACAAGACGGCTCTGCCGCTGCCGCCCGAGCCCGCACGCGGGGAACGGGGGACGAGTGCGCCGCTGGCGAAGCGCTCGGGCCGCCCGTTGCGCAAGCTTGCGCGCTAGGCTGGCGTTTATGATAGTTCGCGTATTGTTCCCCCTCCCAACCTGAGCACAATCTGCTCCCAATCTGAGCACGCACCATGCCCGCCATTAATCTTGCCTCACTACTGCTGCGCGCCGCGCGGGTGTTCCCCGACCGGCCTGCGCTGGCCCTTGGCAGTACAGTCACGGCGAATTACCGCGAACTTGTTTCGCGCGTCGCGCGCCTCGCCGGCGGGCTGTGCGAGAGCGGTCTCGTGCCCGGCGATCGCGTCGCCCTGATCATGGGCAACTGCCCGCAATACGTCGAGGCGCTGTTTGCCTGCTGGCAGGCCGGCCTTGCCGCGGTGCCCATCAACGCCAAGCTGCATGCGCGGGAGCTCGATTACATCATCGGCGATTGCGGCGCGAAGTTGTGCCTGGTGAGCGCCGACCGTGAAAATGATGTCGCTTCGCTGGCCGGTCGCGGCGGGGCGCTGGCGCGTGTGGTCAATGTCGCGGGCGCCGAATACGGCCGCCTGCTGGCTGCGGCACCCATGGGCATACACGAAATTTCGGATGATGCGCTGGCCTGGCTTTTTTACACCTCGGGCACCACCGGACGGCCCAAGGGCGTGATGCTCTCGCATAGCAAGCTGATGGCGATGACGCTCAATTATTTTTCCGATGTCGACGAGATCGCGCCCGGCGATTCGATACTGCATGCCGCGCCGATGTCGCACGGGTCCGGACTTTACATCCTGCCGCACGTGGCGCGCGGGGCGCTTAACGCCGTGCCCGAGTCGGGCGGTTTCGAGCCGGACGAAATTTTTGCACTGCTGCGCGCGGAAAAAGGCCTGCGCGGCCTGACCATGTTTGCCGCGCCGACCATGGTCAGGCGCCTGGTCGATTCGGGACGTGATGCCGACACTGACAACCTCAAGACCATCGTTTATGGCGGCGGCCCGATGTATGTTGAGGATGCCAAGCGCGCGATGCGGCGCTTTGGCTACAAGTTTGCGCAGATCTACGGCCAGGGCGAGTCGCCCATGACGATCACCGCGTTGTCCAAATACCTGCATCGCGAGGTGTCCCATCCGCGCTACGAAACCCGTCTTGGCTCGGTCGGTATTCCCTTCACCGGCATAGACCTGCGCATCGGCGATGAAAACGACGCGCCGCTGCCGCCGGGCGAAGTGGGCGAGGTGCTGGTGCGCGGCGACACTGTCATGTCCGCTTACTGGAACAACGCCGCGGCGAGTGCGGAAACCTTGCGCAACGGCTGGCTGCACACCGGCGACCTTGGTGTGTGCGACGAGGAGGGCTTTCTGACGCTCAAGGACCGTAACAAGGACGTGATCATTTCCGGCGGCTCGAACATCTACCCGCGCGAAGTCGAGGAGGTGTTGCTGCGCCACCCGGGCGTGCTCGAATCTTCGGTGATCGGCGGGCCCGACGCCGAGTGGGGTGAGAACGTGATCGCCTTTGTCGTGGCCAAGCCGGGCGCGCAGGTGGCGGCCGACGAGCTCGATGCGCTGTGCCTCGCCCACATCGCCCGTTTCAAGCGCCCGCGCAGCTACCGCTTTGTCGATGCCCTGCCCAAGAACAGCACCGGCAAGGTGTTAAAGACCGATTTGCGGCAAATGCTGGCGCGGTCGGGGGAATAGCGATAAACGGCCCGGACTGTATTTTTTGGCATGCGGTGACCTGATTCCAAGGTGAGCCCCTCGCAAGGTGACCCCCCCCTAGACTAGGACCTGGCTTCGCGGCGCAAGGTCCTTATCCATTCCTTGAATGCCGTCGGCTTGGTCGGCACGCGTATTTCCTGCTCAAGCGCGCGTATGTCGCGTTTTAATTCGGCGATTTCCTGGCTCAGGCGCGGCATGACTTGTCCGGGTGTCAGTCGTGGCGACGGCGGCATGCGGAACTGCGTGCGTAAGGGCATTTCCATGCGCAAAATCTCTTGCTCCAGCCCGCAAAGCTGCGCTCTGAGCAGTTTATTGAAGTGCTTCAGGCGCTCCTTGGGCAGGCTTGCCATGGCGTGCGCGTCGATGTGTTGCAGTTCAATTTGCAGTTCAAGCAAGAGCAGCAAATCGTTTTTGTCGTAGGCCTGGTTGACCCGTTGCATCAGCGCGGTTTTGCGCGCGCGCTCCAGGGCGTCGGGTTCGCGATCAGGATGCAAGGCGCTCACCAGCTTGCGATAGACCTCGCGCATCGACAGCCTGGTCCGGTCGGCTTCGGCTTTGGATGCCGCCTCGCGGGCGATTTTTTTTGCCGTCTTCTTGTGATTGTGCCGGCCTGGCGCCTCCGCATCTTGCGCGCCGGCTGCTGCGGACTGTGCGTTCTCTGGTGACATCAGCTCGGCCGGATCTGCGTCATCCGGCCCGATGTCCGCGGCCTGCGCGCTGTCATAGTCAGTCGGACTGTGCCGGTTGTAAATTTCCTTGAGCGCGGCATCAGCGGAATCGGCCAGCAGGTGTTGCGCCACGTGGCAGATCACATCCTGCACCGCCCGGCGGTCCGACTGACCGAGCGTGTGCACCCTGAGAGCACGGTCCAGGCTGTGCACCATGCTCGCCTGCAAGGCGCGATAGGTTCGCAGCAGGGGCATCAGTTTGCCGGCGATTTTTTGGTCGTAGGCGTCAACGACGGCCTGCCATTGCGCGAGTTCCCGGCGGCTCTCGCCAATCTGCTGTACCAGCGCGTTGAAAGTCGTTTGCCCTTTTGATTGGGATGGGGATGGGGATCGCGACGGCGATGGCAACGTGGCCGGAGACAGCTGCGGGCTGTCTGGTGGCAGGGGAATGCGGACGGGCTTGGTGGGGGAGGTCATGGTCGGTGTCGTTTGCCGTCGCGCTGGGAAGGGCAAGAAGCTGCGCTTGTCATCAACGTTGTCATCAACCAAGACACGCCCGGATGGCGTGCGCAATGGGTGGCGCCCGGGTCAGCCCGGTGCGGCTGGCACTTTATCATCGCTGACCCGCCTGGCTGGCGTTGCCACGATAGATCGGGTCCTTTGGCGCCCGCATGCTCGGCTTCGCTGCAGTGGTCGATTGCAAGATGCGCCGCCAAGCGTTAAAATGTGTATGGTTGCAATTAAATATACACATCAAAAATTTCTAGAAACATTCGTCGCACTTGGCAGAAAGAGTCGCATCGTGAGAACCAACATCGTTATCGATGACAAGCTTATGGATGACACGATGCGGGTGACGGGGCTCAAGACCAAGCGCGAAGCGGTGGAGCTGGGGCTGCGCACCTTGCTGCGTCTTTGCAAGCAAGAGGAGATTCGGCGCTTTCGCGGCAAGCTTGACTGGCAGGGCGACACCGACCCGATGCGACAAGACAAGTGATCCTGGTTGATTCGAGCGTATGGATCGACTATTTCCGTGGGGCGCCGACGCCGCAGACCGAACGACTCGATGCATTGTTGGGAAGTGAGCCCGTTGTCACCGCAGACCTGGTGCTTGCCGAAGTGCTGCAGGGCTTTGGCAGTGAGCGCGATTTCGACCATGCCAGAAAGCTGTTGAGCGCATTGGATGTCGTCAACCTGGCGGGACAGGATATCGCCATTAAAGCGGCCCAAAACGCCCGCGCCTTACGTGCGCTCGGTGTTACGGAAATAAAGACCCGGGACGCGGTGATTGCGACGTGCTGCATCGCCGGCGGGTTGACGCTGCTGTATAGCGACCGCGGTTTTGATTCATTTGTGCGGCACCTCGGGCTGCATACAGCCTTACCGGAAATCGCCGGTATCTGTCCGGCGTAAGACCGCCGTAATGGCGCAGGATGTGGATCGGGGCAGCTTTGGTCCGGAACGGAATAATTTGATGCTTGTCACTGAGAGGCGCCGGCTGAAAACCGGCCGAAACACATGAAAGACTACTACCGCGTACTCGGTCTGCAGCCCTCGGCAAGTGCGGGCGAAATCAAAAGCGCCTATCGAAAAAAGGCCTCTGCCCTGCACCCGGACCGCAACCCCTCCGACAAAGCCCACGCGGCGTTTCAGGAGGTGCAGGCAGCCTACGAGGTGCTGGGCGACGAAGTTAAAAGGCGCGCGTTTGACGACAACCGCCGCCGCAGCCTGATTGAAAATCCCATTGAAACCGCGCGCGAACTCTGGAGCGCTTATTTGAAGAACATCCTCACATGAAACTGTCGGCGTATTTCAAGGAATTGTCCAAATCGTATGCGTATGAGATCGAGGATCTGACCTACGATTCTGGCGGCGTTAATGTGCTCAATGCGCGCCTTAAGGTAAAGCGCGAGCAATTCAAGGAGTTGCTGCCTATGATTGATTTCGAGCCGGTGATGGTGTCGCCCGCTTTCCATAAGGCCTTTCATTTCACCGACAAGGCCGCGATGGAGAATCTGGTCTCGGCAAAGCCGGGAAGTTTTCCCACCTGGAAGGCGCTGGCGGCGACGCTCACGCTCCAGCCCTGGGCTGAAAATATGGCGCAGACGGCCTTGAAAAGCGAGGGCGGTGCACACTTTATGCTCCTCACCGCCGGACTTGAATTTATCCTGTCCGGCCTCGGGGCCGCGGCCGCCACGGGCGAGGCCGAGCAGTCCGTCAAGGAGTCGGATGGCGAAGACGATGAAGACAAAGATCCGGGCGAGGGCGGCGAGGACAGGGATCTGGGCGAGGACTATCTGAGCGACCAGGGCTTTGATCGGCGCGGTTGATGTTTGCGGTTGAACGACCGGTCTTTCCCCGTTTCACTATTTCAACTATTTCAACTATTTCAATTTTGCATCTGGCTTTTTCAAGGTAATCCAAATGTCGCATCCTGCAATTATCAAAGCCTCGGCGCTCATTCATGCCGGGGATATCAGCGCCGCTGAAGCGGCTTTGACCGAACTGGTCGACACCGAAGGGGATAACGCGCTGGTGGAGATTCTCGATGAGCTGGCGCCCAAAGACCTGCTCGCCATCATTCGCGAGTACGACTCGGCCAAGGAATCGGTCATCAATCTCTTGGTGACACCCAGGCAATTCGCCGAAGCGGTGGTCATGGAGCGCATGTATGCGGAAAAAAACCGCGACCGTCTCCGCGCCATGATCAACTCGATTATTTTCCGCGGAGAGGTCGAGCCCGAGGAGTTTATCGAAGCGCTGACCGAAAAAAACATGGGCCTTGAGGTGCTCGCCGATTATCTGGAAGACCGCTACGACGAACTGGCCATCTTCAAGGTTCATGGCAGCTTTTTGCCCGTCGAAGAGGCGCGCGTCCCGCGCGAAGAGGAGGACGACGCCACGCGGGAGGACCAGTTCGAGGTGCCCAAAGGCGGGGTGAGCCTGGATGAGGTCGCCGACAAGGATTGGATGGAACTCACCTGGCGCCTGGCGCATCATTTTCCGGACGAGTTCGTGCACGTCTGTCAGATCGTAAGCGGACGCCATCGCAATGCCGAGACCTCTGTTGCCGCCGCGGACGAGCCCGGCGAACCTGACGGCGGGCGTTTTTCCGGCCAGGACGAACCCGGCCGGCCAGACGCAGAAGAGTCCGCGCTTTGAAAGACGCCGTGTCCCTACCCGGAGCCTCGCAGGCGCTGGCCACCTATGACAACCGTCCGTATTTTGCGCGCGCGCTCGACCATGGCCTGAAAAACGGGCTGATTGACTCGGAAAAACTCGACGCGATGCGCGCCGACGGTGCCAAGGGCGTGGTGCAAATCGCCGATTTTTTCGGCACCGCGCATTTGCGCACCGACCTCGACGACGCGGTAAAACGCATGGTCACGCTGGCCAGCTTGTACCTTGAACACATGTCCGACGGCAACCTGCATCGGGCGGCGCGTTCTTTGCAGGAGAACAGTTTTCTCTCGCATTCGCGCGGTGGCTCGCAAATGCTGAAAGCGCTGTTTGCCATGCCCACCGACAACACCATTCCGGATCCGACCGAGCTCGAGGATTCCCGGGAGTTCCTGCGTGAACGAAGCCTGGAGCAAGCGTGGACTGTCGCCGATTACCGTGCCCGGCTGGCAGAGCGCCGCGCCTTTGAGGCTGAAATCGAAGCGGCGCTATGGTTTGCCGACCTGATGCGCATCGAGATGGACGCCCTGATCAACGAATCATCCGAAAGCGTGCTGCACGCCTGCCTGCTGACGCGCATGGCCGGCGGCAGGGAAGGCGGCCTGCTCTCCGCCGAGGCGTTGAAGGCGTTTCTCAAGGCGTGTCGCCAGTCTAAAAAAATGCCGGCGTTCGACGCGGCCCTGCTTGAGGATGTGCCTGCCGTTCATCAGGCGGTGGTCGGGCGGCACATGAAGCTCATGATCGAGAAGGACCTGCCCCGCATCAAGAACCCCAAGGTCGCCTTCAACGACCTGGTGCGCGAATACCATGACCGTTTCCATCCCTTGTCGCTATCGGTTGAGATCAGCGATTATGATGCGCTGGTCACCGACGAGTGGCGCAGGGTCACCCTGGGCATGACGGATTCGGATTCAATGAACACCATCTTTCTGTGCCTGGCCGCCGGCAAACCGCCCAAGCCGGCGATCAGCGCAGCCGAAGCGAAGGCGGCGATCATTGCCATCCGCGATAACGGCCCGGCGCAAAAGATCGTGCGGGAATTCATTCTGACCAGCGCGCCGCACCAGATGATCGACGGCCTGATTTCCTTGTGGGAGGACGAATTTTTTCCCGATGTGATCGAGGTCTTCATTCTGGAGGACCAGGATGACTCCCCGGAGCGCGTGGTTCGCGTTCTCGCCGAGCACTGTCATATCAAGGCGGCGGCGAAAGCGCCGGCCAAGAAATCCGCTGCTAAAAAAATAGCCACCGAAAAAGCCCCGCCGAAAAAAGCCACAGCAAAAAAGGCCACAGCCAAGAAAGCAATACCCAGAAAAGCAATACCCCAAAAAGCAAGGCCTAAAAAAGCAACAGCAAAAAAACCACGGCCTTAGACGCGGTCTCGTTTCCGCTGCCGCCTTCCCGAATTCGGCCCCTACGCTGCGATTTCCAAGAAATTTCCAAGAAGAGAGCCATGCAAACTGAAAGCTTCATCCCGGGCAAAGATGCCTCGCTGGAATCCACCATCCGCACCATGCAGGACAAACTCGCCGCGCGCGGCTTTCATCTGGATGAATCGTCCTGGCTGAACCCCGTGGACGCGGTCTGGTCGGTCCATGTGCGCGACCATGATTGCCCCATGCTGTTTGCCAACGGCAAAGGCGCGACCAAGCTTGCCTCGCGCGCGAGCGCCCTCGGGGAGTTTTTCGAGCGACTGGGCACGCATTATTTCTGGACGCACTTTTACCTGGGCGAAACCAGGGCCAACAGACCCTTTGTGCACTACCCCCAGGAGCGCTGGTTCGCGCCGACCGAAGATGGCAAGTGGCCCGCTGAACTGCTCAACCCGGAACTGCAGGCCTTCTACAATCCTGAAGGCGATATCGATGGCGAGGTGCTGGTCGACCTGAACTCGGGCAATGTGGAGCGCGGTATCTGCGCGCTTCCCTACACCCGCCTGTCCGACGGCGCGCAAACCTGGTTCCCGGTCAACATCATCGGCAACCTGTTTGTCAGCAACGGCATGGCCGCGGGCAACACGATGATGGAGGCCCGCGCCCAGGCGCTGTCGGAGATCTTTGAGCGCCACATCAAGTACCGCATCATCAAGGAGGGCCTGTGCCTGCCCGAGGTGCCGGAACACGTCATCGCGCGTTATCCGGGCATAGCCGCGGGTATCAAGGGCTTGCGCGATGCCGGTTTTGGCATTCTGGTGCGCGACGCCTCGCTCGGCGGCCGCTACCCGGTGATGAACGTTACCTTGCTCCACCCCAAGGACCAGGGGGTGTTTCCGAGCTTCGGCGCGCATCCGCGTTTCGAAGTTGCGCTGGAGCGCGCACTGACAGAATTGCTGCAGGGACGCGCCCTGGCATCCCTTGAGGGCTTTCCGGAGCCGGGGTTTGACATGGAAGAAATTCAACTCGCGTCAAACCTGGAAATTCACTTTGTCGATTCGAGCGGTGTTGTCAGCTGGAATTTCCTCGGCGACAAAGCTGATTTTCCGTTTGCCGACTGGAATTTCAGCAGTACCACGGCCGAAGACTATGCCTGGCTGTGCGATTGCATCAAAGCCGAGGGCAAGGAGATCTATGTTGCCGACTTCTCCGAGCAAGGCGCCTACAGCTGCCGCATCCTGGTGCCGGGTATGTCGGAGATTTATCCGATCGAGGACCTCGAATGGGAGAACAACAGCATCGGCAACCGCATGCGCCCGGCGCTGGTGCGGCTGCATGACCTGGATGAGGAGGAGTGCGCCGACCTGCTTGCCGACTTGCAAACGGCAAACCTAAACGATGAGAGGCCGTTGTGGGAGATTCTGGGGCTGGCCATTCCCGTCGGTACGAATTGGAAGCAGCTGCGCATCGGTGAATTGAAAACCCTGCTGGCATTGGCTGTCGGCGACGAAGAGGCGACGCTAGAAGGCTGCGATTGGATCAAGCATTACGCGCAGCTGGAACCGGCGCGCAGGCTCGTGTATCGCTGCATCGAGGCCTTGATGAAGTTGGAGGACGTGCAGAGCCACCGCCGCTCCCTTGTCCTGCTCTACGGCGAGCAGACGGTGCGCCAGGCCGAGGCCCTGCTCGATCGCAGCGAACGATTCTTCGGGCTGGACACCCTGGGCGCGGATATGGAAGGTAGCGCCATGCACCAGACACTGCTTGCAGCTTATGACAAGCGGTTCGTGACGGCGCCCGGCTGAGACCGGGGCGCCCGGCGCCGGGGTAAAAAGCCGTGCGTCTAAAACGCCGCGCCGGCGCCGGCTTTGTTCAGTCGACTTTTGCGCCGGATGCCTGGATGACGCGCTCCCAGCGCAGGATTTCGCTGTCGATAAAGCGCGAAAACTCCGGCGGCGTGTTGCCGGCCGGCGCGAGGCCGAAGCGTGTCAGCGTCGCTTTGGCCTCGCCGCCTGCCAGTACCTGGCGCAACGCCGTGTTGAGCGTGGCGACGACCTCGGGCGGCGTGCCCGCCGGCGCCACCAGCCCGCTCCAGAAATTCACCTGAAAGGCCGGCAGTCCGGCCTCGGCCGAGGTTGGCACATCGGGCAGCGCCGGGTCGCGCGCCGCGGCGCTGATGGCGAGCGCGCGCAAGCGCCCCGACTTGATCTGCGGCAGCAGTGTCACCAGGCCTTCGAACAGGATTTGCACCTCGCCGGCGGTGATCGCCTGCAGCGCCGGGCCGCCGCCCTTGTAGGGCACGTGCACCAGGCTGACACCGGCCATGCTCTTGAACATTTCGGCGGCAAGATGGGGCGGCGTGGCATTGCCGGCCGAGGCGTAGTTGAGGCTGCCCGGTTTGTCCTTGGCCAGGGCGATCAATTCGGCGAGTGTGTTGGCCGGAACCGAGGCGTTGACCGCAATCAGCAAGGGGCCGCTTGAAACCATGCTGATGGGCGCAAAGGATTTGCGCGGGTCGTAAGCGAGTTTGCGGTACAGGCTGGGCGCCATGGCCAGTGTGCTGGTGCTGCCATAGAGCAGGGTGTAGCCGTCGGCTGAGGCCTGGGAGGCCACTTCCGAGCCGACCGTGCCGCCGGCGCCGGCGCGGTTTTCGACCACGAACTGCTGGCCGAGCGCGTCGCTCAATTTGCTCGCGACAAAACGCCCGACGATGTCGGTCGGCCCGCCCGGGGGAAAGGGCACAATGAGTTTTACCGGTTTGGTCGGGTAGGCCTGCGCCAGGGCGAGGGGCGAGGCCAGCAGGCATAGCGCGGCGAGGGCGATGCGCGTGATATTTTTATGCGACAGCATGAGGTCTCCTTTGCCTGTGTTTTTATGATCCTTGTTTGGGATTATAGGCGGTCGATGGACGCTTAATCATTAGTACGTTCCCTCCCCCCCTCGGCGGGGGA
>CAMDRY010000048.1 GCA_945906975.1 Bordetella parapertussis
CTGACCAATTTTTTCTATTCACAAAGCATCCCCACCGCCAGCCTGATGATGCTAACGGTGTTGACGATCACCGCCAGCCTGGTGAGCTTTCAGGCGCCCTCGCGCCCGCAACGCGAGAATTTCAAGACCGGCGGCCTGCTGCTGGCGCAGGCGGCACCGCTGATGCTGTTGCTATTTTTCCTGTTTCCGCGCGTGCAAGGCCCGCTGTGGGGCCTGCCACAAGACGCCTACAGCGGCATAACCGGCCTGTCCGACTCGATGGCCCCCGGCAACATCAGCCAGCTTTCACAGTCAGACGCGGTGGCCTTTCGCGCCAAGTTCGACGGCCCGATGCCGCCGCGGCGGCAGCTTTACTGGCGCGGCCCGGTATTTTGGAATTTTGATGGTCGCACCTGGCGGCCGGGCGAGACGCGTTTGCGCGGCGGCACCTACAAATTCGAGGGCTTCGAGCCCCGCTACGACTACGCCGTAACGCTGGAACCACATAATCGCAACTGGCTGTTCGCGCTGGAACTGGCGGCCAACATCCCGCCGCGTGCGCGCGTCACCGCCGACTATCAGCTGCTATCGCTGCCACCTGTGCGCAGCCGCATCCGTTACGAGATGCGTTCCTACACCAACTACAAGGCACTGGAGGCAGACAACGAGGAGGAGCTCGATCTCGCGCTCAAGCTGCCGGCGAAGCTCAACCCGCGAACCCTGGAACTGGGCCAGCGCTGGAAGCGAGAGACCGGCGGGAATACGGATGCCATCGTCGAGCGCGGGCTGACCCTGTTCCGCAACGGCGGCTTCAACTACACGCTGGAACCACCCCTGCTCACTTCTGCGCATACCGTCGACCAATTCATCTTCGACAGCAAGCTGGGCTTTTGCGAGCACTTTTCCGGCGCCTTCGCCATCCTGATGCGCTCGGCAGGCGTTCCCGCGCGTATTATCACCGGCTACCAAGGCGGCGATATCAACCCGGTCGACCAGCAATTGATCGTGCGCCAGTCCGACGCCCATGCCTGGGTCGAGATATGGAAGGACAGTGCCGGATGGCAGCGCATCGACCCGACCGCCGTGGTCGTGCCGGTGCGCGTCGAATCGGGTATTGCGCGAGCGGTGCCCGACGGACAACCGGTACCCTTCATGGTGCGCACAGACCGCCTGTGGCTGCTGCAAATGCGCTACCAGATCGAGGCGATGGCGCACAAATGGAATATCTGGGTGCTTGGCTACAACCCGGAGCGCCAGCGCGAAATGCTGTCCTTCATCGGCATGGACGCCGCCTCCTGGCAAGCCCTTGCCATGGCCTTGTTCTGGGGCATTGCCGGCGTCATCGGCCTGCTCGCGCTATGGTTGCTACGGCGCCTGCGCCTCGACGATCCGGTGCAGCGCCACTGGAAGCGCTTTTGCGACAAGATGGGGCGCGCTGGGCTGTCGCGCGCGCCGAGTGAGGGGCCCTTGGACTTTGCCGGGCGCGCTGCGCAGCGCTTTCCGCACCGCGCCGAAGCGGTGAACAGCATCGCCACGCTCTACATGGACTTACGCTACGGCGCGAGGCCAGACGGCACAAAACAGACCAAGCGCACGGACATTCAGCGACTGCAGCAACTGATCAGGCGGTTCAAACCATGATGCGCTTGCTGATACTTGCCCTGCTGTGCGTGCTGCTACGGAGCGGCGCGCTTGTTGCGGCGCCAGCGCCTTACCTGACACGCGCGGAGGTAAAAACATTCATCGACGAGATGGCGCAAAAGCACGGCTTCGTCAAAAACCAGCTCGAGTCCTTGTTCAGCCGTGTCCGCCATCAAAGCGCGGTCATGAAGGCCATCCAACCCGGCGCTCCCGGAGTGCGCTCCTGGCAAAGCTACCGCGCACGCTTTGTGAATCCGCTGCGCATTCAGTCGGGCATCGAATTCTGGTCACGGCACGAGGAAACCCTCGCGCGCGCCGAGCAGGAGTTCGGCGTGCCGGCAGAAATCATCGCCTCCATCATAGGCGTGGAAACGGTCTACGGTCGCAACATGGGGAACTTTCGCGTCATGGACGCGCTGACCACCCTCGCCTTCGACTATCCCAGGCGCGCCGAATTTTTCCGCACAGAATTGGAGAGCTTTCTCTTGCTTGCGCGCGAAACCAAGCGAGACGTGTTCAGCATCAAGGGCTCCTACGCCGGCGCCATCGGCATTCCGCAATTCATGCCCGGCAGCTACCGTCGCTACGCCGTCGACTTTGACGGCTCGGGCAGCACCGACTTGAGAGGCAGCCCCGCGGACGCGATCGGCAGCGTTGCTAACTTCCTCAAATCCCATGGCTGGGTGGCCGGCAGCATGATTGCCGTGCCGGTGAGCGTCAGCGGTCAATCCTTTCGCAGCCTGCTCGACGCCGGCCTCAAGCCGAGCACCTCCGCGGCGGATTTGGCAACACTGGGGGTGGCCTTGTCCGCCCCCTTGCAAGCGGACACCTTGTGCGCGCTGATCGAGTTGGAAACACCGGGCCAACCCGGGGAGTTCCTCGCCGGATTGCAGAATTTCTGGGTGATCACCCGCTACAACCGCTCGAGCTTTTACGCCGCCTCGGTAATCGAACTCGCCGCCGCACTCAAGGCCGAACGCGCCAACGCCAGCCCCGGAGCACAGCCCGTACCGCCACCGGCCGCAAGGTAGTCGAATCCGGCGGGGCTTTCGACTATCATGGCAGGTCGAACTGTCTTCACCACCGTGCGCCCGGCATCCTGCCCGGTGCGCCAACACTGCGGTTCCCTTACCCGCATCATAAAAAGGTTTCACCATGAACCAGCCGCAACGGCAGTACCGCTATTACGAGTTCGTAATGGCAGCCTTCGTTACCATCCTCATTTGCTCAAACCTCATCGGCCCGGCGAAGATTTGCCAGATGGATTTGCCCCTGGTAGGGCTCGTTACCTTCGGTGCCGGTGTGTTGTTCTTCCCGATATCCTATGTGTTCGGCGACGTACTTACCGAGGTCTATGGTTACGCCAAGGCCCGTCGCGTGATCTGGGCAGGTTTTGCCGCGCTGGCATTTGCATCCGTCATGGCAACCGTCGTTGTGGCCCTGCCGCCCGCCCCTTTCTGGAACAACCAGGCGGCTTACGAAATCGCATTCGGCACCACCTGGCGCATCGCCCTGGCATCCATGTTTGCCTACTTTTGCGGCGAGTTCGTCAATTCCTTCATTCTTGCAAAAATGAAAATATGGCATAAAGGGCGGCATCTTTGGGCGCGCACCATCGGCTCCACCGTCTTTGGCGAGGCGATTGATTCAGCGCTGTTTTACCCCCTGGCCTTTTACGGCACGGGCATCATTCCGAACGACAAACTGCCGCTGGTCATGTTGGCACAATTCATCGTCAAAGTCGGCGTGGAAGTCATGCTCACACCGCTCACCTACAAGATCGTAAATGCACTAAAAAAAGCCGAGCATGAAGACTATTATGACCGTGGCACGGACTTCACTCCATTCAGCCTAAAGTCATGATTTTTTTGACAATGCCATAAAAATTGACGTTGTCATAATTTGCCTTTCACCGCACGGTGGAATAAGATTTCCCCCTTGGCGTTCAACTGGCAAGTTCAATCAAGAGCCCCCAGCCTATCCAGGAGCCCGGTTGGATAATTACAGCAATGATCACGATGTCAGTCAGCGGGTTAAAACCACCGACCCGACCAGCGTCCAGAAGGAAATCGACCGGATTTTCCTGGACCTCTATCCGCGTGCTTCCACCCACCCTCTCGACCGCGCGTTTCACGATATCGAGCGACTTTATAGCGGCGATTATCCCGGTTTTCTGGTCTGCGATACCGCATACCACGATATCCAGCACGTCCTTGATGTCACGCTTGCCATGGCGCGCCTGCTTGATGGCTATGAGCGCGGCCGCGGTGGCGCCGAACCGATAGGACAGGATTTATTCCAGCTGGGCGTCGTCACCGCGCTCTTCCACGATTGCGGCTACTTGCGCCACGATGCCGAGGCTGACCGCAATGGCGCGGAATTCACCCGGACGCATGTGACACGCGGCGCGAACTTTCTCAAGGATTACCTCGCCACTCTGGGACTCCCGCAATACGGCGGGGCCGCCGCCGACCTGGTGCATTTCACCGGCTACGAGCGGCCGGTGGCGAGCATTACGATGCCCAACCTGAACCTGCGCCTCATCGGCTACCTGCTAGGATCGGCCGATATCATTGCCCAGATGGCGGATCGCTGCTACCTGGAAAAATGCCGTGACCGGCTCTATCCGGAATTTGTCGCAGGCGGCATCGCCAAAATGAATCTGCCTAACGGCGACTCACAGGTTATTTTCTCCTCTGGCGACGACTTGGTAATGAAAACGCCGAAGTTTTATGCCGGCGCCAGCCGACGACTCAATGGCGACCTGCAGGGGCTGCACACCTTCGCCGGCAAGCACTTTGGCGGCCAGCAGCTCTATCAGGAAGAAATCGACAAAAATATCAAGTTCGCAGAAATGGTCGGCAAGGAACAGGATACCTCCGTGCTTCGCCGCACGCCGCCGGACACCCTTGCCCCGGAAACTGATCCTGACAAGGACTGAGCGCCTTTTATTACGCTCGATTGCGCCGACTTAGCCAGGGGCAGCCGGGCGCAGCCAACAGCCTGAGCAGCCTCAGGCCGGACGCGCAGGCAGGAATTTAGCCGGGTCAACCGGTTTGCCCAGACGGCGTATTTCAAAATGCAACTTCGTCTGATCGGCATCGGTGTTACCCACCTCCGCAATTTTCTGGCCCTTCACCACGGTCTGCCCCTCCTTCACAAGGATCTCCTTGTTATGGGCATAGGCAGATAGAAACGTGTTGTTGTGCTTGATGATGATGAGCTTGCCGTAACCGCGCAGGCCTTGCCCGCTGTACACGACCCGCCCCCCCGCCGAAGCGAACACCGGATCACCCTGCTTGCCGGCGATATCAATGCCCTTGTTGGTCGCCTCTGAGAAACCGGCGATAAGTTTGCCTGGAACCGGCCATCCCCAATCAACCTTATCATCGTCCTCTGGGGCCGGCACGGCTTGGCTGGGCGTGGGCGGCGGCTTGGGCGCAGGCTGCGGTTTCGTTTCGCCGCCTTTTTGCATCAAGGCGACATTTTCCTCGGAGTAAGGCTGTTTGCCCGCCTTGGGTTCGGTTTTGAGCATGTCGCCGCTCGGTGTTGCCTGGCTGCCCAGCGGTTGCGATTCGACGACACCGGCGCTTCGCACCGGGCTCGCCTGGGCGACACTCTCGGGAGCACGCAAACGCAACTCCTGCCCGACCTGAATGCGATTCGGATCGGAAAGACTGTTCCACTGCGCCAACTCGCGATAGTCGAGTCCTTGGTCGAGCGCGATGTTAATCAGCGTGTCACCGCGTTTCACCACATAGATTTCGGCACGACTGTCTGCGACCCGCGGCACCGCCACGGCGGGCGCAGGTGCGGGGACGGCGACGCGCGGCTGCGATGCCGAGCCGCGCTCGACTACCGGCGCCACATTTCGGTTCGCGCATCCGGCCAGCACCGCGAGCAGCAGCACCGTCGAAAAACGCCCCGTGAAACCCATCATTGCTTGCCCACCCTCAGCGGTACAAACCGCACCGGATCAAGCCAGGTTTCAGTATAACCAGCGGCGGTACGTTCGATCAGGCACAACGACTGTTCAGCCGAGCCAATGGGCAGGATCATCCTGCCCTTGGGAGCCAGTTGCTCTATCAGCGCCATCGGCACCTTAGGGGCGGCGGCGGCCACAATGATCGAATCGAAAGGCGCAGCTTCGGGCAATCCCAGATAACCGTCGCCGTGCGTGAGCCTCAGGTTGGATATACGCAAAGGGCGAAGATTGGCGCGGGCACGCTCGAGCATGCCGGCGATGCGCTCAATGGAAAACACATCCTTGCACACCTGCGCCAGCACCGCCGCCTGATAGCCGCACCCGGTGCCCACTTCCAGCAGGCGTCCGAGATCGCGGCCGTTCTGCAGCGTCTCGATCATGCGCGCCACGACGTAAGGCTGGGAGATCGTCTGCTCAAAGCCTATCGGCAGCGCAGTATCCTCATACGCCCTTGTCGCCAGGGCCTCGTCGACAAACAAGTGCCGGGGGACAAAACCCATTGCCGCCAGCACGCGCTCATCGCCAATGCCCTGCTCGCGCAGTCGCTCGACCATGCGGTCGCGCGTACGCTGCGAGGTCATGCCGATGCCGCGTACCTTGACCGTCATGCCGCCACCCAGGCGCAAATGAGCGCAATTTGCTGCGTGTGGGTCAGGTCGACTTGCAGCGGTGTGATAGACACCTTGTGCGCCGCTACCGCATGAAAATCGGTTCCCGGCCCGGCGTCCTGCGCAACGCCGGCGGCACCGACCCAATACACGGTCTGGCCGCGCGGATTCACCGATTTGATCACCGCCTCGGCCTTGTGGCGCTTGCCCAGACGCGTCACCTCGGTGCCCTTGAGCGCGGCATAGCCGACATCCGGAACGTTCACATTGAGCAGTACCGGTTGCTTGACCGGGTTGCGCACGAAACGACCGACCAGCTCGGCGGCGACCCGCCCTGCCGTATCGAAATTATGTGGCTCGCGGCTGTTGAGTGAAATGGCGATCGAAGGAATGCCGAGCAAATAGCCTTCGGTCGCGGCGGCCACCGTGCCGGAGTAAATGGTGTCATCGCCCATGTTCGCGCCGTGGTTGATGCCCGAGACAATGATGTCGGGCAGGTCCTCAAGCAGGCCGGTGACGGCCAGGTGGACGCAGTCGGTCGGCGTGCCGTTAACGAAATAAAACCCGTTGGCCGCGGTTCGCACGCTCAAGGGGCGGTCCAGCGTCAGAGAATTCGACGCCCCGCTGCGATCGCGCTCGGGGGCCACCACCGTAACCTCACCCAGCGGTGAAAGCGCCGTTGCCAACGCGGCGAGACCGGGGGAAAAATAACCATCGTCGTTGCTTAACAGGATACGCATGCCAGGCGCCGCTTGGCGGCAACCTCTTTCAGGGAGTGGTGTTCCGGATGACTGCGCGGATTATAGCAGCGCACCGCGGGAAACGAGCCCTGGGCACGATGCCGGCAGGACTAAATGTGCCGGCCTATTCCGGATCGCCGTGCGTCAAGTATTCCCACATACGCTCGTAGATCCTACCGGTGCCAACGGCGCGCAAGGTCGCCTCTTCGGCGGAAAATACCGCCTCGCCGCCCCCGGCACCCCTGCCCCCGTCGGCCGCGAGCACATCCAGTTCCACGCGCGCGGCATCCTCGAGATACCAGGTGAACACAACAGCCTCTTCCAGCGAGGCACCGGCGGTGACGACGCCATTGCCGCGCATCACCACAGCCCGGCTTGCCCCGAGGGTTGCGGCGACGCCGGCCGCCTGCTCTTCGGTGCGAATAAGCTGCGGGTCGTCCCAGAGCGGCGCGCAGGGCGCGAAATAGCTGCCGGTACCATGGCGCGCCTTGGGCGTAAGGCGCAGCGTCGACAGGGACATCGCCTTCGCCGGCATGCTGCGGGCCACGCCACCGACATCGGGACGGCGGCGATAAATCTGCTGATGAATGCGCACCTCGCCCAGTACGCCCTCAGGCAGCGGGCCCTCGACCGGCACGACCACACCGTCCTCGCCCGGGGCGATCAATCCCATCGGCCTTGCGGCACAGACAAGAAAATGACCGGCATCGAGGCGCGCGCTGCAGTGGCCGTAGGCATGTGCGAGGCCGGAGCGGCCCAGCGCCCGCGCCGCGCGCCGGACAAGAACCTGCCAATCCCTGGAAGGCGTCATGCGCAGCGGCCCGTCCCCGGTCATTTTCGGAACTCGGGGATGTCCGGCCTGGAACCCCACATGCAAAATGATTCAAAGTTAAAAGGGAACTGGCGCGGCCGGTAGTCGGCCTCCTGCTCCCGGGTGATGGTGCGTACGCCGGTCGAGTATTCGTAGACCATCGCGTCAGGCCCCTCGAAATATAGAAACATCGCCCCCGAGGTGGGATGCCGGCCCGGACCAAACACGATGCGAACACCCTTCTCCTTGAGGAAATAATACGAGCGCATGATGTCGTCGATGCTCTCGACCTGGTGGTTAATGTGCTGCACCCCGTGCACCTTGGATGGAAAGAGCGCAATTTTGTGATGCACCTCGTCGATGCGCAGCAGCGGTGCATCACCGATCCAGTCGCTCACCTTGGCATTGCAAACCTCGGTCCAGAATTTCTCGTCGCGCGCCGCATTGGTCGTCTTGAGACCGATATGGGAAAAACTGGTGATTCCCGCATCGCGGCTGCCAAAGTAGCGCCGGCCGCTGACATGCGCCTTGGTGACAAGGTCTATCTTGTTGCCGCTCGGATCCTTGAACGTGATGTAGGCCGCAACCCTGCGCTGCGCGCAGCCATCGGATGTGCCCCACACAACCTTGTGGCCCAGGGCGTCCAGCGCCGCACCTGCGGCGTCCAACTCAGCCTTGTCGTCAAGCTCGAAGGCGGCGGTGTGGTCATGCGCCTCGCCCTTGAAATAGACGATGGTGTGATCGCGGCTGTCGCCGCGAAAATACAGCGCATCCCCGTCGCGGCCAACCGCCTCGAGACCAAGGATGGATGTGGCGTAACTGGCGCATGCGTCAAGGTCTGCGGTGCCCAGGCGAATGTAGCGGATATCCCGCAGCTTGATCATGAGACCCCCTACAACTTCACACAGATGTTGCGCAACTCGGTATAAAACTCGAGCGAATGCACCCCGCCCTCACGGCCTATGCCCGACTGCTTGGAACCACCGAACGGAGTGCGCAGGTCGCGCAGGAACCAGCAATTCACCCAGCAAATACCCACGTCGATCTGCGCCGAGACACGATGCGCGCGTGAAAGATTGGTCGTCCAGAGGGTCGTCGCCAGGCCGTACTCGGTGTCATTGGCAAGCGCGATCGCCTCCTCCTCCGACACAAAAGGACGGATATGGCAACAAGGCCCGAAGATTTCCTCACGCACCACCGCCGAACTTTCCGGCAAGCCGGTCCAGATGGTGGGCTCAACCCAGGAACCGCCAACCAGCCCCTCATCGAGCTTCGGAACGCCGCCACCGGTGACGATGGTCGCGCCATCGTCCTTTGCCTGCTGGTAATACGACAAGACCTTGTTGCGATGCTCCTGACTGATCAGCGGACCGATGCCGGTCGCCTTGTCTTCCGGGCGTCCCGGCTTGAGGCTTTCTGCCTTCAACTTCAAGGCCGCGACAAATTTGTCAAAAATGGGCCGCTCCACGTAGAGCCGCTCGGTGCCAAGGCAGACCTGGCCACAGTTGGCAAACACGGCGCGGCCTATGCCCTCGATCGCAGCGTCAAAATCGCAGTCGGCAAACACGACGCCGGCGTTTTTTCCGCCCATCTCAAAAGAAACGGGGCGCACCTTGTCGGCGACGGCTTTCATGATCGCCGCGCCGGTGCGCGTTTCACCGGTGAAGGTCACCGCATCGATCCCCGGGTGCTGCGTCAATAGTTCACCCGCAGAACCCGGCCCAAAACCATGAATCACGTTGTAGACACCCTTTGGAATACCCACCTTGTTCATCACCTCACCCAACAGCGCCGCAGTGCTTGGCGTTTCCTCTGAAGGCTTTACCACAACAGTATTGCCGCAGGCGAGCGCCGGACCGACCTTCCAGGTCATCAGCAACAGCGGTAGGTTCCACGGCGAAATGACCGCGATGACGCCCTTGGGCACACGAATGGCATAGTTGAGCGCACCCCTGCCATCCGGGGTGGCCATCTGGAATGTCTCGTTCGGCACGTTCTTCACCACGTCGGCGAAGACCTTGAAATTGGCGGCGCCGCGCGGGATGTCGATGTGCTTCGCCAGCGTATGCGGCTTACCCGTATCTGCCACCTCAGCATCAAGAAATTCGTCAAAGCGCCGGTTGATTTCATTGGCAACGGCGTAAAGCAACTCGGTCCGCTCCGCCAGCTCCATTTTTCCCCACGGGCCTGTCAGTGCGGCACGCGCCGCCTTGACCGCGGCGTCGACCTCGCCCACACCCGCCTCGGACACCATGCTCACCAAACGCCCATCGGCGGGCGAGCGGTTCTCGAAGGTCTTGCCGGACTTGGCAACGATGTATTCACCGTTGATAAAATTCAGGGTATTGCGCACTTGCTGGCCTGCGGGGACTGCAGCGGACTTGCTCATCGTCTCGACTCCTTCAGTTTCTTTTGTTAATCACCACGCAACCGGTCTCAGACCCCGGCGCTTGAATACACCAAACCGGTGCGCTCGCTGACGAGACGCGAACCGGGCATCACCAGGCATCGCCAGGAATCACCAGGAATCAATGCGCGGTGGGCTGCACCGCAACGTTGACGTTGACGCTACCCGAGGACTGCGCGTAATCGCCATATTGCCGGCCGGACAAGGGCCCGTAATCGGCGCGCATCGCCCCCAAGCCTCCAAGCAAGGTCGCAATGACGCGTCCGCCCATTTCGGCGGCGGTGGCCTGGCTGTATTCGGCGAAGCCCTGGCTCAGCCGGTCAACGTCCCCTGCGGCAAGACCGGCGATAAAGTCGCGATCCAGCGCAAGCCGCTCGTCGCTCGGCCACAGATGCGGGCCACGGGCAATTTTGTGCGTCAGGGCGCTGCTGGCGAGAAACACCACACGCCGCCCGGATTTTTTTGCCACTTCATGCACCAGCCGACCCGCCTTCATATTCTCGGCGTGATCGGCCGCGAGGCAGGTCGGCAGTTCGATCAGGGGGATGCCCGATTGCGGATCAAGGTAAACCATAGGCACCCAGCAGGCATAGTCCCAGGAGCGGTGCTCGTTATCTGTTGTGAAAGCCGGCATGCCCTCTGCCTTCATGGCGTCCGCCAGGGCGCCGGCAAAAACCGGGTCGCCTTTTCGTTCGTAGGGCAGACCGGGAATAAGGTCTGGCGCCTCGTCGGCCACGCAATAGCCCTTGTGCAAGGCGTGCGAGGTCACGTACCAGTTGAAACTGGACACCCAGTGCGCCGACTGCAAGACGAACAAATCAGGCTTCAGGCCGCGCAGCGCCTCGCCCATGGCCTTTGAACCGGCAATCAGCCCGCGCTGAAAATCAGGCGCCTTGTCTTCTATACCCATGCGCGGAACGTGTGCGGTAATCGCCGCCGCAATGATGCCTCCAGCCATGTAATCTCCCCTTAGCGCGACGTTTTTAATGTGATGGCCGCGACGCTATTCTTGAAAATAAAACGATTATAATTCCTTCCAACCAAAAGCAGACGGTCATTCCAAGGCTGCAACAGGTTCAAGCCGACCGCCCCAAACCGGTTCTACCGCCCAGCAAGCACAGCCGACGCACACGCATTCGGTACTGCTAAAAAAAGGAGAGTCGCAATGCAAAAAACATTTTTACGCCTTTTCACCCTGGTATGCGCCACGCTGACTCTAGCCTACGCTCCTGCGGGAGTTTCACAGGGTGCCCGCAACTATCCTGACAAACCAGTGCGCATCATCGTCGGCTATTCGCCCGGCGGCCTGCCCGACACCATCGCCCGCATCATCGCGCAAAAGCTCGGCGATATATGGAAACAGCAAGTCATCGTCGACAACCGCCCCGGCGCCAACGGCCTGGTCGGCGCCGAAGCGGTCGCACGGTCGACGCCGGACGGTTACACCCTGCTGGTCACCGACAATTCCACCCACGCCATCCACCCGTTCCTTTACGCCAAGATGCCCTTTGACCCGAACAAGGAATTGATCCCGGTATCGATGACCGCCAAGGCGCCGCTGTACCTCGCCGTGCACAACTCGCTTTCCGCCGGCACGATGCAGGAAATGATCACCCTTGCCAAAGCCAACCCGGGCAAATATTCCTACGGCTCCTCGGGCATTGGCAGCACCCACCAATTGGCGATGGAGTCCCTCAAAGCAACGCTCGGCCTCGACATCGTGCATGTGCCTTACAAGGGCACCGGCCAGAGCGTGCCGGCACTGGTCGGCGGCCAGGTGCAGATGGCGTTTTCCGGCTATACCTCGCTCACCGCCCATGTCAAGGACGGACGGGTCAAACTGCTGGGCATCACCTCGCCCAACCGTTCGCCGACCGCACCCAATGTCCCGGCCATCGCCGAAATGATCGCGGGTTTTGACTTTGCGCCCACGTTCGGCTTTTTCTCGCCGGCGGGACTGCCCAAGGACATCGCGGCAAAAATCGCCGCTGATGTTGCCGACGCAATAAAAGCGCCGGAAGTCGCCACGCGCTTTGCCAATCTCGACATCATTGCCATTGGCGGCACCGGCGAGGAGTTCACCGTTGCGCTCAAGGCCGATGCGGAGCGCTACTCCAAGGCGGTCAAAATGTCCGGCGCAAAGGCCGATTAGGACCGC
>CAMDRY010000049.1 GCA_945906975.1 Bordetella parapertussis
AAACTCATTCTGGCCGCATTTGCGCTAAGCTTTGGCAGCACTGTGTGGGCGAAGCTGCCGCCACCGGCCACGCCGCCCGATCCGGTAAAAGTCGCTGAGGCAAAGGCCAAAGCCGACGAGGCAGCGGCGAAGGACAAGGCGCTGCTGGCGACCGCCGAGGACAGGGTCGCGACGCGTTACATCAAGGAACAAAAAGCCAAGGGCAAGGATGTCAAGCCGCAGATAGCCGCTGCATCTCCCGCTGCTGCCGCAAAATCGGCCAAGCCGGTAAAAAAATAACCGGCAGGCAAACGAGCATCAAGGAGGAAAGAGGGCAGGGGGCACCGTAAGGTGCCCTTTGTTTTGCGGCGGGCGGTTGCTGATTGCTGCGTCGCAGGCTACAAGCCTTCGACAATGACAAAGCGCGCGCTAGCGGCATCCTTGCGCTTTTCGCGGGCGGCAGTGTATTCGGGAGAGTGATAGAAACCGCGCGCCTGTTCCATACTCTCGAACTGGAGTATCACCATGCGGTGCGTCATTGCCGGCCCTTCCAGCGTTTCAGACGCGCCGCCGCGGACGAGGTAGCGCCCGCCATGCCGGGCGATCGCCGCAGGCGCGAGTTTCTTGTAGTCCTCGTAGGCGGTGGGGTTGGTGACATCCACTTCTGCGATGAGATAAGCGGGCATGTTTTCTCCTCAGGTAATCGCTCAGTTAATTGTTGTGTAGGCCAATCCGAGCATTCCGCTGCTCAGGATAACCGGGATCATGCCGGCCTTGAAGCGAAACAGGGCGATAAACGCCGCAATGCCGATCAGCGCGCCAAACCATTCGAAGCGGCCGGAAAATCCGGCCGGCCACAACACGTGCCAGGCAAAGAACACCGCGAGATTGACGATGACACCGACCACGGCGGCAGTGATGCCGGTCAGCGGTGCGGTGAAGTTGCGATTGCCGTGCGTAGTTTCCACCAGGGGCCCACCGGCAAGAATGAACAGAAAAGACGGCAAAAAGGTGAAGAACGTCGCAACCACCGCGCCTGCGCACCCGGCCAGCAACAGCGCTTCCGGTCCAAACACCTGCTTGCTCCAGGCGCCGACAAAACCGACGAAGGCCACAATCATGATCAAGGGCCCGGGCGTGGTTTCGCCGAGGGCCAACCCGTCTATCATTTGCGTGGCCGTGAGCCATTGGTAGCCTTCCACGCTGGCCTGGTAGACGTAGGGCAGCACCGCGTAGGCGCCGCCAAAGGTCAGCAGGGCTGCTTTGGTGAAGAACCAGCCCATTTGGGTCAATGGATGCGGCCAGCCATAATAGGCGGTCAGGGCGCCAAGGCCGCAGGCCCAGATTGCGATAAACATCGCGGCAACAAAAGCCAGTCTGTGCCAATTGAACAAGGCATGCTGCGGTGTTGGCGTGTCGTCGTCGATAAGCGCAGGACCGTAGTGCTTGGCCGATGAACCGTGACCGCCGGTGGTGAATTTTTCAGGGGCAACACGCCCGCCAACATAGCCGATGATGCCGGCGGCAAGAACAATCAAGGGGAACGGCAGTTTGAGGGCAAAAATCGCGATGAAGGCGGCGGCACTGATGCTCCAGAGCCAGGCGTTCTTTAGTGCACGCGACCCGATGCGCCAGGCGGCGAACAAAACCAGCGCCGTCACCGCCGGTTTGATGCCGTACAAAAAACCAGCCACCGCCGGCACCTGGCCGTAGACGAGGTAGACCCAGGTCAGGCCGATCAGGATGAAGAGGGACGGCAGCACGAACAGGCCGCCGGCGATAATTCCGCCCCAGCTGCGATGCATCATCCAGCCGATGTAGGTCGCAAGCTGCTGCGCCTCCGGACCGGGCAACACCATGCAGTAATTGAGCGCGTGCATGAAGCGCTTTTCCGAAATCCAGCGGCGTCGCTCCACCAGTTCCTGATGCATCATCGCAATTTGTCCGGCTGGGCCGCCGAAGCTGATGAATCCAAGCTTGAGCCAGTAGAGAAATGCCTGAAAAAGGCCGACTGGCGGGGGTTTTGAGTTGATGGTCATTTTATTTTTAGAATCCCGTGTTCTGAGCTTCGCTGTGTCCGCAGTTTAATAGTATCTGGTTGCATCATAAACAATCATCTCCTGCGCGAGCATCTCACGATCGTCGGAAAATAGCTCTGAGGATGAGATTGTGCAGCATCCCGGTATGCGCAAGCCGACGCGCTCCGGCAACGGTCGCAGCATCCGTGTGTAGAATGACAGCGTCCAGTCGCGCACGCGCACGCACTTCAACCCATGCCTTCCAAGCTTCAACCCAAAATTCGAATTCTTATCGGCGCTGTGGTGGCCATCGGTCCGGGCAAGGCGGATCTGCTCGAGGCGATCGAGCGCACCGGATCCATTTCGGCGGCGGGGCGTGAAATGGGTATGTCCTATCGACGCGCATGGTTACTGGTCGAGGCGGTCAACTTGAGTTTCAAGCAGGTGCTCGTCACCACCGCAACCGGAGGTCGGCGGGGTGGCGGTGCCGTCCTGACGCCATTCGGGCTGGAGGTGCTGCGGCGCTATCGTCTGATGGAGCTTGCCGCCGGGCGTGCTGTCAGGGCTGAACTCGGACGTTTTGCCAAACTGTTGCGCCGGCGCTAGTGCAAGGCGATTGCTGTTATTCTTGACCTTACGTTATGTTCAAGCGGATACGACGAAATTGCCCGTGATTAAACGCTTTGCGTATTTCTTTCTGCTTTTGCTTACCCTTGGCGCGTCTCAACAAGCGGTAGCTGAAACGCTTACCGTGTTCGCCGCAGCAAGCCTTCGTGAGGCGCTGGACGACCTGGCGAAACGCTACGAGGCGGGCAGCGGCGATCGCGTCGTCGTTTCCTATGCGGCCAGTTCGGCGCTGGCGCGCCAGATCGAGAACGGCGCGCCCGCGGAGCTGTTCATTTCGGCAGATCTCGAATGGATGGATTATCTTGCCGCACGCAAACTGATACGGGCAGACAGTCGCATAAATCTGCTTTCCAACCGGCTTGTCATGATTGCGCCTGCGGGTGGAAAAATTAATTTTGAACTGAAACCAGGACTCGACTTGGCCGGCCTGCTCGGACGCGACCGCTTGGTGATGGCCGACCCGGATCATGTGCCGGCGGGAAAATACGGCAGGGCCGCGCTGGAATCCCTTGGACTCTGGTCAGGCATTGCGGCGCGTGTCGCGCGCGTGGAAAACGTGCGCGCCTGCCTGCTGCTCGTTGCGCGAGGAGAGGCGCCACTTGGAATTGTTTATCGAACGGATGCACAAGCAGAGCGCGGTGTGCGGATCGTGGCTGAATTTGCAGCGACATCGCACCGGCCTATTGTCTATCCGGCCGCAGTGACCACCGCGGCCAAGTCCCCTGGCGCCGCTCGATTATTGCAATTCCTCGGTGCGCCATCGGCGCGCACGGTTTGGGAGAAATACGGGTTTTTGCCGCCATGACTTTTCTGACTCCGCAAGAGTGGGACGTGCTGGGCCTCAGTCTGCGCGTCGCGTTCTGGAGCGTGCTGATCAGCCTGCCTCCGGCGGTGGCGGTTGCCATGTTGCTGGCGCGCGGACGTTTCCCGGGGAAGACTTTGTTTGACGCTTTTGTTCACCTGCCGCTGGTGCTGCCGCCGGTGGTCGTGGGATTCCTATTGCTGCTGCTTTTCGGACGGCAGGGGCTACTGGGAGCCTTGTTGGACGATTGGTTCGGATTGGTGATTGCTTTCAAATGGACCGGCGCCGCTTTGGCTGCGGCGATCATGGGCTTCCCACTGATGGTGCGGGCGATCCGACTTTCGCTCGAATCGATCGACCTCAAGCTTGAGGCAGCGGCGCGGACGCTGGGCGCCGACGCGATGCGCGTATTCCTGACGGTGACACTGCCTCTCGCCTTGCCAGGTATCCTTACCGGCATGCTGCTGTCCTTCGCCCGCAGCCTTGGTGAGTTTGGCGCCACCATAACCTTTGTGTCGAATATCCCGGGCGAAACACAGACACTGCCGCTGGCTATATATGGCTACACCCAGACCCCTGGGGGGGACGTGCAGGCGCTAAGGCTGTCTCTGATAGCGGTCTTGCTTTCGCTGGCGGCCTTGTTCATCTCGGAGTTGCTGGTTCGTCGTGCGACCAAGCGCATCATGGGTCATGATGCTGAACGTTGAACTTGAGCAACGATTGGGAAATTTCGACCTGAATATCGCATTCAGTTCGACGCAGCCGGTCACAGCCCTGTTCGGGCGCTCCGGGTCGGGCAAGACCTCGATCATCAATGCCATCGCCGGAATCAACCGGCCCTCGCGCGGCCGTATCGAGCTTAACGGCGAAGTGCTGTTCGATAGCGCCCTGCGTATTGACGTGCCAATCGAGCATCGGCGGGTCGGTTATGTTTTTCAGGAAGGCAGACTATTTCCGCATCTTACGGTAAGGCAGAACCTGCTCTATGGGTTTGGCAAAGCCGATGTGGGTCTGCGTTTGGCCGAACCGGCTACGGTCACCGCCTTGCTCGGCCTTGAGCATTTGATGGACAGGCGACCTGCAGCGCTGTCCGGTGGCGAAAAGCAACGTGTGGCGATCGGGCGGGCCTTGCTGGCCAATCCGCGTTTGCTTTTGATGGATGAGCCGCTCGCTTCGCTCGATGGTCATCGCAAGACGGAAATTCTCGATTACATCGAACTGATGCGCGACAGTATCGACCTGCCCATTATCTATGTCAGTCATGCCGTCGACGAAGTGGTGCGTCTGGCCGATCATGTGGTGATTATTTCTGAGGGCAGGGTGGCTGCGGCCGGATCTGTGGCAGAGGTCATGGGACGGCCTGAGCTGAGGCATCTGGCCGGAAGTTTCGAGGGTGGCACAGTCATCGAAGGCCGGGTGCTCGAGCAAAATCTCGACGATGACATCAGTGTCATCGGCTTCGATGGCGGCCGCCTGCTCGTTCCCGACGTCGAGGCTTTGGTCGGCGAGACGGTGCGCATGCGGGTGCGTGCACGCGATGTGTCGCTGGCCTTGCTGCCACCCTCTGGCATCAGTATTCTCAATGTGCTGCCGGGTATAATCGAGTCTATCGAGTCAATCGAGGCGTCGCGTGCCGGCGCTGTCGATGTGGTGCTTAAGGTGGGCGCGATTGCGCTGCGGTCGCGAATCACACGCCGCTCAGTCAGTCAGTTGCAACTTTTACCCGGGATGAAAATCTATGCGATGGTCAAGGGCGTGTCGCTGGACCGGCGTTAGCGCGTTTGCGAAGCAAACGGCGCGTCTAGCTAGGTGCTGTGCTTAGCCTTCAATGCCGCGGGGAGGCGATGAGGGGGGCGTTTGACAGGCATTACCTTGGTGATGTCATAGAGTTTTCCGCTAATAGCGGTTCCGTAGCCGCCGAGGCCGTTAACGATGCCCTTGAAATCTGATCCACCCAAAATACCTATCAAATCGGCAATGGCCGGATTATCCAGGGCTTCTTTACGGCACGCCAGGTAATACCGTTCGGTAAGCATCGGAATAAAGTCCAGCTTGAAGCTCAGGGCTGCCGCCTTGATGCCGTAGCAGGCGTCCGCCTTGTTGGTGGCGACGGTGGCGGCGACGGCCAGATGGGTGAACTCCACATCCCGGTAGCCTTTTATCGACGACGGAGCGATGCCGGCACCCGACAATAGCTGGTCGAATTCAAGGCGACTGCCAGAGTCTGCCTGCCTGTTGATGAAGCAGACGTCTTTTTGCATAAGGTCTGCAAGGCTGCGGATGCGCTTTGGATTGCCCGGCGCGAGCATCAAGCCCTGCACGCGTGTCTCCAGGCCTATCAGTCGGAACTGGCGTGGGTTGAGGTAATGTCGGAATCGGGCGGCGGCACTCTGTTCCATGCCCTCGGCAATGTGAAATCCGGCCAAGGTGCATTGATTCTTTGCCAGGGTCGCAAGACTGTCGATGCTGCCTTTCACGTGCAGGTCAAGTTGCAAGCCCTTTTGCTCGGCCAGATTATCGCGCAATTGCGCGAGGGCAAGGTCATGACTGGCATGTATGCTCAGTCTGGGAGGGGCTTCTGCCATGGTCTGTGCCAGCGCTTGCCCTATTTCCCCGCCCACATGGTGTAATTCCGCGGTGAGTTTCGCCTGAACCAAATGCTCTGCCCACAATAGCTTTGCTCCGAACGTGGTCAATTGCGCGCCTTTTCCCTGACGGAGTACGACCATGGATCGCCCAAAAATCCGCTCCCACTTGGCCATGAGGCCCCAGACATGGCGGTAGGACATTGCGACTTTTCGCGCGGCGCCGGCCAGGGAGCCGGTTTCACGCGTCGCGTTAAGCACGCGAAACAGCACAGGCTCTATTGATAGAGGCTGGTCCGGGCGCGATTGCCACTGATATCGGATCTCGAGCTTAAGCATATGCACAGCTGTTCCTATTTGTCACTTGCGACCAATACCCTAATATCAGTCCAAGTTACCAGATTTAACAGGAAAAATCGCATGCAAAAACTCTTGTTCGTAATGCTGGTTCTGGTGTCCGCGACCGCGGCGTCGGCGCGCGACATCAGGATGTCGACCACCACCAGCACTGAAAATTCCGGCCTGCTCAAGGTGTTGCTACCCAAATACGAGGCCAGGTGCGGGTGCAGGGTTCTCGTCATTTCGGTTGGAACAGGAAAAGCGCTTGAGTTAGGGAAAAATGGCGACGTTGATGTCGTACTGGTTCATGCGCGGCCGGCAGAGGACAAGTTCGTGGCCGAGGGCAGTGGCATTAATCGCAGGGATGTCATGTATAACGATTTCATCCTCGTCGGCCCCAGGGCCGATCCACTTTTACTTAAAAATCAGAAAAACATCATTGACGCCTTTAAATCGATGGGGCAGGGAAAGGCTAAGTTCATCTCGCGTGGCGACAACTCCGGCACCGACCAAATGGAAAAGGCTTATTGGAAGCAGGCGGGCGTTGCGCCAGCGGGGGCGTGGTTTGTTTCTGCGGGGCTGGGCATGGGGGAGGTGCTGACCATGGCTGGCGAAATGCTGGGCTACACGCTTTCGGATCGTGCGACTTATGCCGCTTATCGCGCCAAGACCGGCCTCGACATTGTGCTCGCTGGAGATGCGAAAATGTTCAACCCCTACGGCATCATCGCGGTTAATCCGAAAAAATATCCGGGTGTCAATTACGATGGTGCCGTGGATTTGATCAACTGGATCATCTCGGCCGAAGGGCAGAATGCCATTGCCGATTTTAAGGTGAGCGGTGAGCAGATGTTTTTTCCGAGCGCAAGATAGGCGTGAACTTCCTTGACGCCTTGAGCGAGGCATTGCGCCTGTTGTTTGGCGGTGATCCCGAACTGTGGGGCATCATCTGGGTGTCCATCAAGGTCGCCGTGATGGGGCTGGTGCTGGCATTGGTGCCGGGCATTGCCGCCGGCTATGCGCTCGCGATGAAGCGTTTTCGCGGACGTCGCGCCATGGTTATCACGGTGCAAAGTCTGCTGTCCTTCCCGACCGTGGTGGTCGGCTTGCTGCTGTACATGTTGTTGTCGCGGCAGGGACCGCTGGGCGGCTGGCAACTGCTGTTTACGCAGGACGCGATGATCCTCGGCCAGGCGATTCTCGCTTTCCCCATCATGGCCGCGTTCACGCTGTCCGCGGTGCAGGGCGCCGACCCGCGTGCGCATGAGACAGCGGTGGGTCTGGGTGCCGGGCCGTGGCGTGCGGCCCTCACCACGCTCAACGAGGTTCGTTTCGCCGTGGTCGCCGCCGTGCTGAATGGCTTTGGTCGTGCCATTTCCGAGGTCGGCTGCGCGCTCATGATTGGCGGCAATATCGCCGGGTTGACGCGCAACATCACCACTGCCATTGCGCTGGAAACAAGCAAGGGAGAGTTCGCCCAGGGTATCGCATTGGGCTTGGTTCTCATGGTGCTCGCCCTGGCCGTAAACGCCGCCTTGGCTTTTTTGCAAGGTGAAGGGGGAATGAAGTGAGCGGGCAATTCGGGCACTGGGCGGCGCTGGAGGGAGTGCACAAGCGCTTCGGTGACCGCATGATCCTCGAGGGCGCAGGGATCGCGCTCGGAGCCGGCCGCGCCTATGTGCTTACCGGAGACAACGGCAGTGGCAAGAGCACCTTGCTGCGCATATTTGCCGGGCTTGAGCCGGCGCAGGGAAGGCTGTACTTCGAAAGCTGCGAATTCGCGCTCGGCAGCTATCCGGGCCACGTTCGTCGCGAGATCATTTATGTGCATCAGCATCCTTACCTCTTTCAAACCAGCGTGGAAAAAAATATCGCCTACGGTCTTAGGGCGCGCGGCGCACCTTCTGCGGGTATTGCGCAACAAGTCGATCGGGCGATTGCGTGGGCACGCCTGCAGGCGGTTAGGCTCACGCCACCGCATAAATTATCGGGGGGGGAGCGGCAGCGTGTGGCGCTCGCCCGCGCCTGGCTGCTCGAACCGAAGTTGCTGCTGCTCGATGAGCCGACATCCAGTCTAGACGCCGAATCGCGCGAACAGGTGATCGCGCTGATTGCGACAATCTGCGCCGAGGGCCGCGCCACGGTGCTGATTGCCTGCCATGACCGCGAACTGATCGATCTGCCGGGGATGGCACGTCTGCACATCGAGTATGGGCGGATCGCTCCGGCATGAGGCCGTGCCAGCATGGCGTGGTGAATGCATCGCCAAGCAAGGGACGATGGCTGGAAACGCCCGATTGGCGGACCTTTTCAGCATTTCGCTCCGGATGGCTTTGCGTCAGGTTTTGGCCGAAGCTGCCCCCTGGCATGCGCTTGGAGACCCGTTATAGTCGCGCTGATATAATGCAGCCCTACTCATTCATCTGCCCGGCCATGGCGCGGTGCAGGCCTCGCGGCAATGAAGACATTTGGTTTCGCCGGCTGGTCCGGTAGTGGCAAGACCACACTGATCGAGAAACTCATTCCCTGTTTTATTGCGCAGGGGCTGAAGGTTTCTCTGATCAAGCACGCCCACCATGCATTTGATGTCGACCAGCCCGGCAAGGATTCATGGCGGCATCGCGAGGCCGGTTGTCAGGAGGTGATGGTGGTGTCGGAGCGGCGCTGGGCGTTGATGCATGAATCACGCGGTGCCGCCGAGCCGACGCTGGATGAGCAGATAGAACGGCTCAGCCCCTGCGATCTGGTGCTGGTAGAAGGCTACAAATTCAGCGCCCTGCCCAAGCTCGAAATCTCACGTTTGTCCAACGGCAAAGGCCTGTTGCACCCTGAGGATCCGCGCATCGTGGCAATTGCCTCCGACCATGAACTTGCCACAACGCTGCCATGCTTCGACCTTGATGAGCCAGCGCGCATTGCCACCTTCATCACACAATACTTGGAACTGAAATGAACAAAGGCCTGCTTTCCGTTGAAGAAGCGCTGATACAGCTGCTTGATGGCGCCAAAGCCGTCACCGAAACCGAGACCGTTGCCACCTTGGCGGCCACTGGCAGGGTGCTCGCCGTCGCGCAACGCTCTGGCATGGATGTGCCGCCTCTGGATAACAGCGCGATGGATGGCTACGCACTGCGCCTGGCCGATCTTGCCGGGCCCGGAACGCGTCTGCGCGTCACGCAGCGTATTTTTGCCGGCGCGGTGGGCTCTGCGCTCGAGGCCGGTTCGGCCGCGCGTATCTTCACCGGGGCGCCGATTCCGGAGGGTGCCGATGCCGTGGTCATGCAGGAGCAGTGCAGTGTCGAGGAGGGCGCGGTGATCGTAAATCAATTGCCAAAGCCGGGTGAATGGGTGCGCCGCGTGGCCAGCGATATTCAGGCCGGCGGGGAAATTCTTCCCGCGGGTATTCGCCTGCGACCGCAGGACACCGGCCTTGCCGCGTCTGTCGGCATTGCCGCGCTTCCGGTGCGCCGGCGCGTTCGGCTGGGTTTCTTTTTTACCGGCGATGAGCTGGTTATGCCCGGGGATCCATTGGCGCCGGGGCGCATCTATAACTCAAACCGTTTCACGCTTAACGGTCTTGGCCAGATGTTCGGTTGCGATGTTCGCGACTACGGCATCGTGCCCGACAATCTCGCGGCGACCCGCGAGGTACTGCGTCGCGCGGCTGCCGAAAACGACATCATTGTCACATCCGGCGGTGTATCGGTGGGCGACGCCGATTTCGTCAAGCCGGCTGTTGAGGCCGAAGGAAAGCTCCTGATGTGGAAAATTGCCATGAAGCCGGGGCGCCCGCTGGCTTTTGGTCGTGTCGGGGCGGCGAGTTTCATCGGCTTGCCCGGGAATCCGGTGTCCAGTTTTGTAACTTTTCTTATTTTCGTGCGCCCGTTCTTGCTAAAGACCCAGGGCCTGTCGAACCCGATGCCCCGTACGATCGCGGCGCGTGCGGATTTCGATTGGGTGGAGCCAGACTCGCGGCGCGAATTTCTGCGCGTAAAATGGAATGCCAAGGGAGGGCTTGATCTTTTTGCATCCCAGGATTCGGCCGTCATGACATCCACCGTATGGGCCGATGGCTTGGTAGACAATCCGCCGCGCCAGATGATCCGGCACGGCGACACGGTGCAATTGCTGGCTTATTCGGAGCTGTTCCAGTGAGCGTAAAAATCCTTTTTTTTGCCAGCCTGCGCGAGCAACTTGGTGTCGGTGCCGAGGAGTGCGAGCTTCCGGGCGGCGTTGCGACCGTTGCTGCCTTGCGCGCGCACCTGATGACACGCGGTGAAGCGTGGCAAATGGCGCTGGGTGAAAAACGTGCGCTGCGTGTCGCCGTGAACCAGGACATGGCCAAGGCGGAAACATGCGTCAAGGCCGGAGATGAGGTGGCTTTCTTCCCCCCGGTGACCGGGGGCTGATATGAGCGTGCGTGTGCAACTTGCGGATTTTGATGTTGGTGCCGAGATTCTGGCGCTGCGCCGGGGCAATCCAAAGATCGGCGCGATCGCGAGCTTCATCGGTCTGGTACGCGACATCAACGAAGGTAACGACGTTGCCGTGATGACCCTGGAGCATTACCCGGGCATGACCGAAAAGGCGCTTGAGGCGATTGTGGTCAGGGCGCGAGAGCGCTGGGATATTCTTGACGCGCTGGTGGTTCATCGCATCGGCGCACTCAGGCCCACTGACCAGATTGTGCTTGTAGTGGTCAGTTCCGCGCATCGCGGCGAGGCTTTTGCCGCCTGTGAGTTCATTATGGATTACCTCAAGACCGAGGCGCCATTCTGGAAGAAAGAACAGACGGACAAGGGGGGGCGCTGGGTCGAGGCTCGAGCGTCGGATGAGGATGCGACCGCGCGCTGGAAAGCCGGGAGCTGAAATGTCGGCGGCCGGCTTTGCGGCAGTAGGTGTGGGTGCCGCGCTCGGTGCCTGGTTGCGCTGGGCCCTTGGCCTGGCCCTCAATCATGTTCTGCCTTTGTTTCCGCTCGGAACACTGCTTGCCAATCTTGTCGGTGGTTACCTTATCGGTGTGTCAATGGGATGGATCGCCCAGACGGGGGCCATGTCCCCCGAGTTGCGATTGTTCGTAATCACCGGATTTTTGGGCGGGTTGACGACCTTTTCGACGTTTTCTGCAGAGTCGCTCTCACTGCTACAGGCCGGACGCTACGAGGTGGCCTTGCTGCATGTCGCCGGCCATCTTGCGGGCTCCATCCTCCTCACCCTGCTGGGTTTGTGGACGGTGCGCGCGGTGCTGCATTAGCCCGGACGCCGATAAACCGGTCCCTGACGCAACCAGGATTGCTGGTTACGCGGCGTCCGCCGTGATGGACGCCAGTACCGGATAGCGGGAGGAGGTCGCGCACCGGTACTCAGGGGAAAACTCAGGGGAAACTTTAGCGGGCCCGTCGTCTGCCAAACAAGCCTACTCGGATTTGGGCCTGGTCGAGATCGAAGGCACGCAAACGCAACCCCAGTTCTGCTGGCACGCTTCAGAGCCAAGTCTGGTGCATCGTGTCCTGGGCGTGACGCAGCCTGCGATCAAGGTCCGCCATGTTCTGCGCTGCGCCCAGATACGCTTCCAGATCACGCTGCTCGACGTTCAGCCGCCATGTGGCCAATCGGGCGGTAAAGGCGGCCAGTTTGCCCAAAACGATGACGGCTAGCCCCGCGTCGAGCTTGAATGGTTTGCTGATTTCTAGCGTACTCATCTGCGTTTCCTCGTTTCTTTGGACCCATCCCTAGCGCGACAGGCGCGGACGAACGTGAGATTGACGTTGAGGAGGAGAAAGCCGACCGCCCCACGATCGCTGCGTACGCTGTAGCTTGCTTAGTTGCTCTTACGGTCGAAAATGCCTTTTATCCATTCGCGCAGATACTCGCGGCGCAATCTGCGAACTTGCGA
>CAMDRY010000050.1 GCA_945906975.1 Bordetella parapertussis
GTCGCACTGCCCTCGATCACCGTACTGCACAAGATTGTCGCCGCACTAAACGTCAGCATGGCGGCACTGTTCGCCGATGAGAACGCCGACCGCGGCATCGTCGCGCGCAGTGGCAAACGCCCCAGTTTCAGCATCGACAAGGCCGGCTCGCAACTGGAACGGCTGATCCCGTCCGAAGGCCGCCACCTGCTCGAGGGCAACCTGCATATCCTCGCCCCGGGCGGCGGCAGCGAAGGACTGCTCTCGCACGATGGCGAGGAGGTGGGCTTTATCATAGACGGTGAACTGGAACTGACCGTTGGCGACCGTACTTATTTGCTCGCCGCCGGCGACTCCTTCACCTTTCGCTCGGAAATCCCGCACAGCTACCGCAATCCATCAAAAAAGCATGCCCGAATCATTTGGGTCAGCACCCCGCCGACGTTTTGATGCGTCGCTGCGAGCCTGCGCAAGCACAGCCAAAACCCGGCAAATGCCATCCCGTCGCCCTTTACTGGTGCGGCAACGCACCAATTTAAAACCTTTCTTGACAGTACCGGCGCGACTTCATAAAGTCCTCCATTCAAGTGACTTGAATATAAATCCGCAGCATTGACCTGCTGCCGACCGACCAGCAACAAGCACCCAACACCGCGCCCAAAACCGGATGAAAGCATGGACTCCAACGCCACCGAAGACAATCTGATTGAAAAAATCACCGCCAACCGGCAGGCCCACTACGAGCCCTATGGCTGGCACCACTGGCCCGAACACCCCTGGCTGACCTACCAGTTCCGCCGCGCACTGGGCGAGACGCAGGAGGGCGGCGGCGCGGTGAGCGAATGTTTCCTCGCCGCGAGTCGCATGATCCCCGGCGACAAGGAGTCCTGGCACAAGGAATGGATGGTCGTCGCCGACAACAACTGGAACCGCGGCCTTGCCGAGGAAAAACTCGGACACGTTCGCAGCGCAATGAACTGCTTTTTGCGTGCCGCCGATTACTATCGTCAGGCCGAGTTTCATCTCACCCCCGAGGATCCGCGCCGCCTGCCGACCTTCGAGAAAATGGAAGCCTGCTCGAAAAAATTTATTTCCCACCTGACGCCCAAAGGCGAGGCGGTGGAGATTCCCTACGAGAACGGCGCGACGATTTGCGGCTATTTCGTGCGCACACCGCAGCAACAGCCCAATCGCAGCAACAAGCATCCGGTGCTGATCTGCTTCGGCGGCCTCGATTCGATCAAGGATGAGATGTGGTTCATGCAGGCGCACGGCGCATTGCAGCGCGGCATCTCGGTGCTGATGGTAGACCTGCCCGGCCAGGGCGGCACGCTGCGCCGGCACAAGATTCCCAACCGCGTCGACACCGAAGTACCTGTGGGCAAGTGCATAGACTGGCTGGTAAAGCGCGCCGACGTGGATGCGGCACGCATCGCCTGCTGCGGCTCCAGCCTGGGCGGTTATTACGCCGCGCGCGCCGGATGCTATGAGCCGCGACTGGCGGCGGTCATCGCGCACGGCGCCGTCTGGGCCATCACCGACTTGTGGGGCAATGCCGACGACAGTCACGGCCTGGCCGAACACATCCGCTGGGTCTTCGGCGTCAAGTCCATGAAGGAGGCCATGGTGCGCGCGAAAGATTTCACCCTCGAGGGCCACCTCGATCACCTGAAGTGCCCGATGCTGGTGTTGCACGGCGGCCACGATGTGCTGACCGTGTCGCAGGCGACCAAGGTCTACGACTACGCCAAGGCGCGCGGCAAGGACGTCACCCTGCGCCTGACCTCGGCCGAGGAAACCGGTGCCGAGCACTGTCAGCACGACAACCCGACGCTGGGACAGGAATTGATGAACGACTGGCTTGCCGACAAGTTCGGCATAGACCAGACCGCGCTGCAGTTCAGCGCGGCCTGAGCCAGAACGGCGCCGCGCAAAGGAAACCGCATGTTGAATCTGGGTGTCGACAACCTCAAAGCCGCCGTGGTGGCCATAGACCTGCACCGCGGCCACCTCGACCTGTCGGTGGCGACCATGCCGGTGCAAAGCGAAGCGCAGGCGCGGCGCGTCATCGAGGCCAACAAGGCTCTGTTCGACTGGTGTCGCGGCAAGGGCATTCCCATCGCCCACCTGGTGACGACCTACCGCGATGCCGAGGAAATCCGCGTCAACCCGTTCTGGCGCACGCGCGCCGAGAACCCTGACAATCCGCGCAAGAATGTGCTCAAGCACAATATCGCCGGCATGCCCGGTTGCACCATCATGCCGGAACTGCACGACCAAAAACGCGACTGGGTGGTCAACACCAAGAAGCGCTACGACTGTTTCGTCGGTACCGACCTCGATTTTGTGTTGCGCTCGCACGGCATCAACACACTCATCATCACCGGCGTCAACACCAACAGTTGCATCCTGTCGACCGTTGTCGCCGCCTGCTCCAAAGACTATGCGGTCATCGTCGCCGAAGACTGTGTCGACACCATGGACGCACCCGAATTGCACGCCGCAGCGCTGCTTTGCATGCGCACCGCATTTGGCTTTGTGATGAAAAACACCGAAATCATGGCCGCACCCGAACTGGGCGCCGGCTGAATTCCCCTCAAACCCATACCAACAGCAACCCAAAGCAGGAGACCCCACACCATGGCCATGCAACCCCGCGATCGCGTCCCTTTCAGCGCCATTGTCGACCGCCCCAAGCTCAAGCTGCCCGGCGACGGCCGCATCATCGTCTGGACCATCGTCAACCTGGAGGTCTGGGATATCGCCAAACCCATGGCACGCCAGGTCATCCCGCCGCCCACCGGCGCGATGCTGCTGCCCGACGTGCCCAACTGGTCCTGGCACGAGTACGGCATGCGTGTGGGCTTCTGGCGCTTTCATGCGCTCTACGAAAAACTCGGCATGCGCCCGACGCTGTCGATCAACGCCCGCGTCTGCCTCGACTACCCGCGCGTCGCCAGCGCCTGCAAGGACGCCGGCTGGGAATTCATGGGCCACAGCTGGGAGCAGGGTCCGATACACAAGGAAGAAGACCAGCCGGGCATGATCAACCGCTCGATGGACACCATCGAAAAATTCACCGGCAAACGTCCGGTGGGCTGGCTCGGACCCGGACTGACCCAGACTCTGGAAACGCCGGAATACCTCGCCGCCGCCGGGGTCAAATACATCGGTGACTGGGTCTATGACGACGAGCCTACAGAGATCAAGACAGAAAAAGGGCCGCTCATCACCCTGCCCTACTCGGTCGAGACCAACGACATCCCGGCGATGCTGGTGCAACACCACGAGGCCGCCTACTGGCAGCAAAAGTGCATCGACTCCTTTGACCGCCTGTACATGGAGGGCGCCGACCGACCGCGCATCATGGCCATTGCCATTCATCCCTACGTCAGCGGCCAGCCCTTTCGCATCAAATACCTCGAAGCCGTGTACGATTACATGAGCCGCTTCCCCGGAGTGGTGCATTGGAACGGCGAACAGATACTCGACTGGTACCAGAAACAGCGTCCGCAGGCGAAATGACGACAGGCTTTATCATCGTCGTTTACCAAGCCCCCCTCGCCCCTTGCGGGAGAGGGGTCGGGGCAGCAGGCGCTCGGACTGGTCACGCTGGCAAACTCGTAAGCAAGGCGATCTGACCATGTCTATGCTCGGCTTCAACCTGCTCAACGGCGCGACGTTTGCCGCGCTGCTGTTCGTGGTCGGAAGCGGCTTCACGCTGATTTTCGGCCTGATGCGCATCGTCAACCTGGCCCATGGCGCGCTGTATCTGCTGGGTGGCTATGTCGCGTTCAGCGTCGCGATGAAAACCGGCAGCTTTGCCCTTGGCATCGCGTGTGCGGCGGGCGCGGTTGCCATCGCCGGCTTGTTGATTGACGTCGTTTTGCTGCGCTTTGTGCGCGGCAACGACCTGCGCCAGGTACTGCTGACCGTGGGCGTGGCGCTGGTGCTCAACGACGCCATGCTGGTGATCTGGGGCGGCGACACCTTTACGGTTCCGGTGCCACAGTGGCTGCAGGGCCCGGTGCAGTTCCTGGGCATGACCTATCCCGTCTACCGTCTGTTCGTGCTTGGTGTGGGTGTGGCGATCTTCCTCGGCCTGTGGCTGCTGCTCAACAAGACGCGTCTTGGCGCGCTCATTCGCGCCGGCGTGGATGATGCCGAAATGGTCGAAGCCATGGGCGTCAACATCCGCCGCGTCTTCATTTACACGCTGATGCTTGGCACCGCCCTCGCCGGCATAGGCGGCGCGCTGGGCGGCGCATTCCTTTCGCTTTACCCGACTGCCGATGCCGAGATACTGGTGTTCAGCCTGGCGGTGGTGATCATCGGCGGTCGCGGCAGCCTCGCCGGTGCGGCGGTGGGTGCACTACTGGTGGCCATGCTCGCCACCTTCGGCCAGGTATGGTTCCCCGAACTTGCCTACTTTGTGATTTTCGGCCCGATGGCGGTACTGCTGGCTTTCCGACCGCTTGGCTTGTTCGGACGGGCCACATGAACAAACTACACGAGGTGAGCAAGCACCGTATCTGGACCGCGATCGTGCTCGCCGCGCTGGCGCTGCTTCCCTTTGCCATCTCCGGTTACCAGACCAGCCTTGCTACGCAGATGCTGATTTTTGCCGCCCTGGCCATGTCCATCGACATCCTCGCCGGCTACGCCGGGCGCACGCCGCTGGGTCATGGCGCGATATTCGGCGTCGCAACCTATGTGCTGCTCTATTACGTCTCCACCGCCGGCGGCTCGCTGTTGGGCGGCATCGCCCTGGGCATACTCGCCGCGGTCGGCACCGCCGTGGTGTTCGGTGCGCTGGCCATCCGCACCTCGGGGGTTTATTTTCTGCTGCTCACGCTGGCGCTGGGCATGATTGTCTGGGGTGTGTCGCTGCGCTGGACATCGGTTACCGGCGGTGAAAACGGCATACGCGGCACGGTCAAACCCGAATGGCTAGCCAGCCACGTCAACCTGTATTACTTCACCCTCGCCATCACCTCGCTGATGGCGCTGGCCATGTGGCGCTTCGTCAATTCACCCTTCGGCCTGACGCTCAAAGGCATACGCGAGAGCGAAACACGCATGAAGGCCCTGGGCTACAACGTGCCGCTGCATGTCTTTATCGGCTTTGTCGTGTCGGGATTTTTCGCCGGCATGGCAGGCATCCTGTATGCGTTCTACAACTCCTTCGTCAGCCCCTCCACCGTTGAACTCAGGCAATCGGTGGCCGGCCTGCTGATGGCCATCGTCGGTGGCATCGGCACGCTGTTTGGCTCACTCATCGGCTCCATTGTCATCATCACGCTCGAAAATCTCGTCAGCCTGTACACCGAGCGCTGGTCCATGGTGCTCGGCCTGATGTTCATTTTCACCATGATCTTTGCGCCCGAGGGCCTGGTCGGAAAGGCGCGGCAGTTGATGGCGCGCCGCCAGGCACGCCTGAGCGCTGCGGCCACCCAAGACGCGGCCACCTCCCCCTCCACAGCAGGAAGGGAAAAAGGCGGAGGCCACTAACCCCTGCCAAAAAAATTTCAACCGCCATATCAGCAACAGCAAGCGCATTCCGAACATCGCCCCCCCATCCTTCCTACTTTTTCTGGAGATCAGCATGATGAATCGCCGCAAATTCCTGAAAGCCACCGGCGCTGCCGCAGCGACCAGTGCCGCCACCTCGGTCGGACCGTGGGTGCACACCGCATCGGCGCAGACCGGCCCGATCCGTATCGGCCTGATGGCCCCGCTCACCGGTGTGGTTGCCGCTGGCGGCCGCGAAGTCGTTGAAGGCTTCAACCTTTACTGGGAGCAGGTGGGCAAGAAAGTCGCCGGTCGCGACATCGAAGTCATCGTCGAGGACGACGGCGCCAACCCCGACACCTCGCTGCAAAAGGCGCGCCGCCTGGTCGAGCAGCGCAACGTGCACTGGCTGGTGGGCAACATCCTTGCCAACACCGGTCTTGCCGTGGCCGAGTACGTCAAGGGCAACGGAATACCCTACTTCATTCCGGTCATCGCCGCCGATGAACTGACGCAACGCAAGCGCCTCAACAACGTCGTGCGCATCGCCGGCTACAGCTCGAGCCAGACGCCGCGCCCCATCGCCGACTACGGCCTCAAGCAGGGTTACAAAAAGGCCGTAACGATTTCGCAGGACTACGCCTTCGGCCACGAGCAGTGCGGCGGTTTTTGCCAGACCTTCACCGAAGGCGGCGGCCAGATCATGCAGCAGTTCTGGAACCCGCTTAACACCGCCGACTTCAGCCCCTACCTGGCGCAAATCCAGAACCTCAAGCCCGACGTGGTGTTCGTGATGGAAACCGGCGCCGACGCATCGCGCTTCATCCAGCAATTCGCCAACTTCGGCCTCAAGGACAAGATCCCGGTGCTGTATTGCCAGAACGCCACCGACCAGTCGGTCATCCGCACCATGGGTCCCGAGGCGGAAAACCTGATCTCCGGCGCGCATTTCTGCGAAGGCCGCGACGAGGCGGCCAACAACAAGTTCCTCGCCGACTACAACAAGGCCTACAACAAGCTGCCGTCCATTTACGGCTTCTCCCACTACTCGGGCGCGATGTGGCTCGCCGAGGCGATCAAGCGCGTCAACGGCAAGATCGAGGACAAGGTCGCTTTTCTCAACGAAGTGCGCCAGGTCAAGCTGACCGGCTCGCCGCTGGGCAAGAGCGTGGAACTCGATCCCTACGGCAACCCGGTCTACGACATCTATATTCGCAAGACGGTGAAACGCCCCGACGGCAAGCTGTGGAACGTCCCCGTCACGTCCTACCCGAACGTCGGTCAGTTCTGGAAGTACGCGCCGGAGCAGTACATGTCCCAGCCGCCGTACTCGCGCACCTACCAAGGCATCAAGAAGGCCTGATCCGCCAATCCACCAGTCCACCAAGTTCACCAGTCCACCAATGCGCCGTCATTCCCGCCCATGCGGGACTGACGCCCCGCAGGACACCAATATCAACACATCGACTCAATGACCGCCCCCCTGCTCAAACTCGAAAATGTCAGCGTGACCTTCGGCGCGCTGCGCGCTGTGGACGGGGTTTCTCTGTCAGTCAAGGCGGGCGAACGCCGGGCAATAATCGGCCCCAACGGCGCGGGCAAGACCACACTGTTCAATGCCATCGCCGGCGACATCCGTCCTTCGGGCGGGAGGGTCGACTTCGGCGGACGCAATGTCACACGTCTCAAACCGCATGCCAAGGCTCACTTGGGCATTGGGCGCACCTACCAGATCACCAATCTATTCGCCGCGCTTTCGGTCGAAGACAACCTGCGCCTCGCGGTACGCGGCCTTTCACCGCGCAAATTTTCGCTGTTCGGCTCGGGCCAACTGAACCAGGTCGAGCACGCGGCGGTGGAGGAAGCCCTCGCCGAGAGCGGCATGAGCGCGCGCCGCGGCGTGCCGATACGCGACCTGTCCTATGGCGAACAACGCCAGCTCGAACTCGCCCTTGCCCTGGCTGGCAAGCCGATCCTGCTGCTGCTCGACGAACCGGCCGCCGGGCTGTCTGCGGCGGAGCGCGTGCGCATGGCCGAAATCATCCGCGCGCTGCCGCGCACGCTGACGCTGGTGCTGATCGAGCACGACATGGACCTCGCGCTCGGGCTGGTCGATTACGTCACCTGCCTGCAGCACGGCCAGGTGCTGGTCGAGGACACGCCGGACGCCATACGCAGCAACGAAAAGGTGCAAGAGGTTTATCTGGGGAAGCCGCACCATGCTTGAAGTCCGCGACCTGCATAGCGGCTACGGCGACGCGCGCATCCTGCACGGCGTGTCCATCAAGGTCCCTGCCAGCCGCGTTGTCGCGCTGCTCGGGCGCAACGGCATGGGCAAGACCACGCTGATCCGCTCGATCATGAATTTCACCTCGCCGCAGGTGACCTCGGGCAGCGTCAAATACCTCGGCAAAGAATTGCGCGGACTCACCACGCATGCCATTGCGCAGGAGCGCATCGGCCTGGTACCCCAGGGGCGGCGGCTGTTTCCGTCGCTCAGCGTCACCGAACACCTGACCATGGTCGAATCGCGCGGTGCCGACGGGGACGCCTGGACCGTGCAACGCATTTTCGAAATGTTCCCGCGACTGGGCGAACGGCGCAACCACCGCGGCAATCAACTCTCGGGCGGCGAACGCCAGATGCTGGCCGTGGGTCGCGCGCTGATGCTCAATCCAACGCTGCTGTTGATGGACGAACCCTCGGAGGGGCTGGCGCCGGTAATGGTGCAGCACCTCGAGGGCATCATCACCACCCTCAAGCAAACCGGACTTGCCATCCTGCTGGTGGAGCAAAATCTCTACAGCGCGCTGGCTGTGGCCGACGAGGTCTATATCCTCGAAACCGGCGGCATCGTCTGGCACGGCAGCGCCCAATCGCTGCGCGGCGACCATGACACCATGCACCGCTTCCTCGGTGTGAAATAAATTTTTAGCCCGCCCGGCTTGATTTCGGCCGGGCCAATACATCGTTTTCACCATCCGCCGGAGCCATTGATGACATTCAAACGACGCATTCTCTGCACTTTCATCCTTTCGGGTGCCCTGCTTGGCGCCGCAGGCGTACATGCGCAGGCCGACTATCCGAAACAGCCCATACGCATGGTCGTCGGCTTTGCCGCCGGCGGCATTTCAGATGTGCTGGCGCGCGCCATCGCCGCAAAGATGTCCACCACCATCGGACAGTCGGTGGTGGTCGACAACCGTCCGGGCGCAGGCACCACCATCGCCGGCGATATCGTCGCCAAGGCGGCCCCCGACGGCTACACCATCTGGCTGCAGGACATCACCTCGCACGCCATCAACGCCAGCCTCTATCCCAAACTGCCCTACGATTCGGTGAAGGACTTTACCCCCGTTGCGCTGTTCGCCTCGACGCCGCTGATGCTGGTGGTGCACCCGTCTTCGCCGGCCAAGACCGTCAAGGAACTGGCGGCATTGATGAAGGCGCAGCCGGGAAAATATTCCTACGGCTCCTCGGGCAACGGCACCATCCTTCATCTGGCGAGCGAAATGTTCAAGACCGGCCAGGCACTTGATGTGGTGCACATTCCCTACAAGGGCAGCAACCCGGCGACGCAGGCGATCCTTGGCAATGACGTGTCCTTCGTGTTCTCCACCATGCCGCCGGCCGTGTCCAACGCCAAGGCCGGCAAGCTGCGCGCCCTCGCCGTGACCACCCCCAAGCGCGTCGCCGCAGCGCCCGACGTGCCGACCATGGGCGAGGCCGGCATTGCGAATTTCGATGTCGTTCTCTACAGCGGCATCCTCGGCCCCAAGGGCATGGATCCGGCCATCGTGCGCAAGCTCAACGCCGAATTCGCCAAGGTGATCGCCACCGACGAAATCAAGAAGGTTTTCGAGAACCTCGGTGCCGATCCGATCGCCACCACGCCGGAGGCCTTTGCGGCCATGCTGAACAAGGAAATTGCAACGCTGGCGCCCATCGTAAAGGCGTCGGGAGCGAAGGTGGAATAGTTTCGACGAAACAAGTGTTTTGACGAAACAAACAAGTGTAATAAGTGTAATAAGTGTAATTCGAATCATTGCTGTCATTGCGAGGAACAAAGTGACGAAGCAATCTGGTGGAACATTTCAAGGTTCCGCAAGAACGAGGAAATTGCTTCGCTGCGCTCGCAATGACCTGCCCTCATTTTGAAACCGGTTCCATGCAAGGTCACAGACCATGAGCAGCAAACCCCTACTCCCCCAGCACACCCGCTACGACTACATCCCTCTCCCCGAGAGAAAGGATTACTCCTGGCCGCAAGGCAAGCGTCTTGCCTTCACCATCACCACCAACATCGAGTGGTTCGCCTTTGGCGCGGGTCTCGGCCATGACCCGGCCAAAACCGGGGAACCACAGACGCACCGCAATTATTCCTGGCGTGACTACGGCAACCGTATCGGCATCTGGCGCCTGTTCGAACTGCTCGACGAATTGAGGCTGCCCGCGGGGCACAACACCAACAGCCTGATCTACCACTACGCGCCGCAGATCACCGACGCCATACGCAAGCGCGGTGACGAGATCGTCGCCCACGGCCGCAGCAACGCCGAGAACCTCAAGGGGCTGTGGCAACCGGATGAAGAGCGCATCCTGCGTGAAGTCACCGACACCATCGCGAGGCATGAGGGCGCGGCTCCCAAGGGCTGGATGGGCTCGGGCGCCTACGAAACGGGCAACACACCCGACCTGCTGAAGGAAATGGGCTACACCTACCTGATGGACTGGCCGATGGACGACCAACCGGTTTGGATGCGCACGCGCTCCGGCCCCATACTGTCGGTCCCCTACCCGATCGAACTCAACGACTCACAGCATGTGATCCACCGTAAGGGCGACGCCGAGGCTTTCTGCGACATGATCACCGAACAATTTGATGAAATGGTCGAACAAAGCGAGCACCACCCGCTGGTGATGAACGTCTCCATCCATCCCTACGTATTCGGCCAGCCGTTCCGGTTGCGCATGATCCGCCGCGCCTTCAAGCATTGCGTCGAGCACGACGGCGCTGACCGCGTCTGGTGGTGCAAGCCGCACGAAATCGCCGACCATTGCCTCACACTACCCCCGGGCATCATTCCCGGAAGCTGACAGGAAACCCGCCATGAACATGATCAAACGCATTGCACTGCTTGCCCTCCTACCCCTGGCAGGCCTCGGCGCCGCCCCGTGCCAGGCGCAGGATTACCCGACACGGCCAATACGCCTGGTCATTCCCTATGGCGCCGGCGGCTCATCGGACGGTCCCATGCGCGTCATCGCACAGGAGTTGTCCAAACAACTTGGCCACCAGGTCGTGGTCGAAAACAAGCCCGGTCAGGGCGCGATGATTGGCAGCGAAGTCGTAGTCAAGGCGCCGGCCGACGGCTATACCTTGTTGCTCGCCTCCAACCCCAACGCCATCAGCGTGTCGCTCTACAACAACCTGAGCTTCAATCCGGTCGATGATTTCCTGCCGATCTCGCTGCTCGGTCGCGAGCAGGCGGTGCTGCTGGTGCATCCGTCCTTCCCGGCGAGGAACATGAAGGAATTCACCGCTTATGTAAAAGCCAATCCGGGCAAGGTCAACTACGGCTCGTCAGGCAATGGCAGCGCCCAGCATCTCTTTACCGCGCTGATGATGTCCATGGGCGACCTGAAAATGACCCATGTCCCCTACAAAGGCAGCGCTGGCGTCACCACCGATTTGCTGGGCGGACAAATCCAGACCGCGCTGCCCGGTCTCGCCGCGATGATGAGTCACATCAAGGACGGCAAGCTGCGCCCCTTGGCGGTGACGGGCGCCGCACGCTCGCCGCTGCTGCCCGAGGTGCCGACCCTCACCGAGTCGGGCTTCAAAGGCTACGACGCCTACATCTGGATGGGCCTGCTCGCGCCCAAGGGCACACCCGTCGCCATTATCGACAAGCTCAACCGCGAACTGATCACCGCGCTCAAAGCCCCTTCTGTGAAGACCTATATGAATAACGCGGCCATCGAACAGATCGGCTCGACACCCGCCGAGTTCAGCGCTTTTTTCCGCGCAGACCGCGACCTGTGGGCGCGCCTGATCAAGGAAACCGGTGCACGCGTCGATTAATGCAGGCAGAACAGACATGAGCCTGGAGCGTTTTGGCAAGACCCGTTACGGCAATGGCGACATCGTGCATGTGCCTTTTGTGCGCGCCGGCAACTGGGTGTTTGGCACCGGGCTGCGCGCGACGCAGCCGGACGGCCTGATGGATCCGGCCGTACTCGGCAACGGCCGTCCGCTGTCTTCGCCACCCAAACCACAACGCGAGGCACAACTGATTTTTGAGCGCATGCGCGCGCACCTCGACTCCGCCGGCAGCGCCATGACGCGCGTCGCCCGCCTCGACCAGTACTACCCGGACCCGGGCTCGGTCGATCCCTATCACGTCGCACGCAAACAAGCGCTCGCCGGCCAGGTTGCGCCCAGCACCTCCATCATCGTTCCCGGCCTGCTCAACAAGGACGCCGGCATGGATGTGCAAGTCATGGCCGCCACCAGCGCAAGCGGTTACGCCATCGAGCGTGTCAAAGCCGACCTGAATGCGCCGCAGACCTCGGGCTACGCGCCCTGTCTGCGCGTCGGCGACATGGTGTTTGTGGCAGGGCAACTGGCGCGCGACAGTTCGGGCAACATCGCCGCCGAAGCCAGGCAAGCGTCCGGGCAGCAATGGAACGGCACGCGCATCAAGTTGGAAACAGAATATCTGTTCA
>CAMDRY010000051.1 GCA_945906975.1 Bordetella parapertussis
CCGACACGCACCGACCGGCGTGTCGAGTTCATCTGGCATTGCATCACCGAGCTCGATGCAGCCTTGCGCGAACTGGGCGGCGGCCTGGTCGTGCGCCATGGCGACGCGCGCACCGAAGTGCCGGCGCTGGCCGCGCAACTGCAGGTTGACACGGTATATGCCAATCACGACTACGAGCCGGCGGCCATCGCGCGCGACCGCGCCATCGCAACCGGTCTCGCGGTGCGCGGCGCAGCCTTCCAGACCTTCAAGGACCAGGTTGTGTTCGAGCGCGAGGAGGTGATGACGCTGGGCGGCACGCCTTATTCGGTGTTCACACCCTACAAAAATGCCTGGCTGAAAAAAGTCGATGCGTTTTACCTCAAGCCCTACCCGGTCAGAACCCATGCCAGGGCGCTGGCGCCGCCGCCGCCCTCGACCATCCCCTCGCTGCAGCAGATGGGCTTTAAGACGAGCAATCTCACCACGCTGGGCATCCCGGCCGGCATGTCCGGCGCGGCAAAGCTGCTCAAGGATTTTCGCGGGCGCATGGACGAATACCAGGAGCGGCGCGATTTCCCAGCCGTCAAGGGGCCGTCGTATCTGTCGGTACATTTGCGCTTCGGGACGGTGTCGATACGCGCCCTCGCCGCCGAAGCACACGCGCGCGCCAGCCGCGGCGCGCAGGTATGGCTGTCGGAGCTGATCTGGCGCGATTTTTATTTCATGATCCTCAGCCACCATCCGCATGTCGTCGGGCACAGCTTCAAGCGCGAGTTCGAGACCCTGCCTTTCGACAACGACAAGGCCAAGTTCGCGGCATGGTGCGAGGGCCGCACCGGATTCCCGCTGGTCGATGCCGCCATGCGCCAGCTCAACGCCACCGGCTACATGCACAACCGCCTGCGCATGATCGCCGCCTCCTTCCTCGTCAAAGACCTGCATATCGACTGGCGCTGGGGCGAACAATATTTCGCCGACCAGCTCAACGACTTCGACTTGTCCGCCAACAACGGCGGCTGGCAGTGGGCGGCTTCCACCGGCTGCGACGCGCAACCCTACTTCCGCATTTTCAATCCGGTGACGCAATCGGAGCGTTTTGACGCCGAGGGCAGGTTCATCCGCAAGTACGTGCCCGAACTCGCCGGAGTGAAGGGCAAGTTCATCCACGCGCCGTGGCTGCTCGGTGCTATCGAGCAGCAGGCCGCCGGCTGCATCATCGGCAAGGACTATGCAGCGCCGTTGGTGGAGCATGACTGGGCGAGAAAGCTCACGCTGGAGCGCTACGGTAAGGCGAAAAAAGGCTGAGAAACAACGCCGGCGACAGAGAGCGGCAGCTGGAAAGGCCCGTCTGGCGCGGCTTTGCAGCAAGATCCCTGGCCTGTACCGCAACGGCCAGGCGGCGCCTCCACCGGGGTAAAGGCCTTAGAATCGATTTGCCCTTGAACGGGCGAATATGTATATATTTGTTCAATCGATGCCATGCGACGACATTCCCGTAAGCTGTGCGGATAAGCTTTCGCAGCGATATGACACAACATGTGCAAAGTTCTCCATTGATATAAGGAAGATCGCATGACACGCTTTTGCAGCATCCTTGCACTCTTATTTGCCCCGCTGTTTGCCTTTGCCCAGGCCTACCCAAGCAAGCCGGTGCGCCTCATCGTGCCGTTTGCGGCCGGTGGCGCCGCCGACACGGTCGCCCGCGCGACGGGAAACCGTATCAGCGAGGCGCTCGGGCAACCGGTGGTAATTGACAACCGCGCCGGCGGACTCGCCGCGATAGGCTCGGATGTTGTCGCCAAGGCATCGCCAGACGGATACACACTGCTGCTCGCGGTGAGCCCGCCGCACACGATATTTCCATTGCTCATCAAAAACCTGCCCTTTGACAACATCAAGGACTTCACGCCCATCGCCATCATCGGCACACTGCCCCAGGTGATAGCGGTGCATCCGTCATTGCCGGTAAATTCGCTGAAAGAATTGATCGAATACGCGAAAAAAAATCCCGGCAAGCTATCGTTCGGAACCTCCGGCGTTGGCACGGCACAACACTTGGGCGGATTGCACCTCAACAAGATGGCTGGCATAGACCTGCAGCACATCGGATACAAGGGCGGCGGACAGGCGATCAACGACCTGCTCGGAGGCCAGGTGCCGATTGGCATCCTGACCTTGTCGAACGTGCTCGTGCATGCACGCACCGGCAAACTCAAACTGCTGGCCATGCTCGAGGCACAACGTGCAAAGGGTGCCCCGGAGATTCCCACCGTGGCGGAGGCCGGCGTGCCCGGGTTTGCCATCCCGGACACCTGGATCGGGTTGATGGGCCCAGCACATCTGCCGGCGCCGATCGCCGGGCAGTTGAACGCGGCGGTGACAAAGGCGCTGGAATTTTCGGACGTACGTTCGCGCCTTGACGCGGCGGGCTTCGAAGTGAGGATCGCGACACAGCAATCCTTCGCCGACTCGATTTCAAAAAGCTACGGCGTGTACCAGAAGATCGTCACCGAAGCCGGCATCAAACCAGAGTAGCGCGCTACTTCAGGTTATGCGCGGCCGAGGCGCTGCCAGAGAGCCAGCCCAGGTTGCAACAAAGAAATTTCGCCGCATGCTCGGGTGGTGGTGTCTGGTGGCTGCGCCCCAATACCAGCGGAACGCCGTCGACCAGCACATGGCTGATGCCCGGAAAATCGCCATGCGCAACCGCCTCCGACAGGGTAGTGCCCTTGGAGCCCTTGACCGGACCGCACACCACCACGTCAGCCGGGCGCCCCGGCGCAAGAATGCCGCAATCGAGCCCGTGCGCGCGTGCCGTATTGCCCGTTCCCACCGCTATCGCCTCGGCCGGCGACAGACCGCAGATTGAGGTGAGAAACAAGATGTTCTTGAACATGCCGCGCGGAATGACCCCCGTACCGCCGGGCGTGTCGGTGCCCAGGCAAAGCCGGTCAAGCCGGCCGCGCGACACCAGACGCTTTATCGCGCGCGCCGTCGAGCCGTAATTGCCCGATGAACAAATCTCAAGTGCGAATGTGGTTTCATCGATGACGCGGTCCAGATCCTCGTCGCTCATCGGGATGGGTCCACCAGACACATGGGCCGCAATGTCCGGCTGCAACCAGGACAAGATGTCGTAGCCGCACATTTGCGAGGAGCCCGAGCGCGACACGCCGCCAGTGTGCACCTTGGTACGTATGCCGCGTTCACGGCACCAACGCACATAGTTTTTCGCCTCTTCGGGGTTTTCGTCGAGCGGGTAAAACAGAAATTTGGCGAACTTGGTGCCATGCGCCGCCACACGGTCAAAATGCTCTGGCGTCATGCCCGGCACCAATAACACGGTGCCTGCGATCAGCTTGGCCCCGCTCCAGCGCACACGGCCGGTGGTCTGCGCCATCACGATCGCGAGTGAGGTGACAATCTCGGCGGTAAGCCCGTTCGGGTCGAGGCCGGGCAAGTGCAATTCGCCCGCCGATATCAGCGTGGTGGTGCCGCCATTAAGGTAGTTTCCGATCCAGCCCGTGGCATTTTGCGTCGGCGTCCACTCCCCACACACCGGATGCACATGGCCATCGACGATGCCGGGCATGACGGCGCTGCCCATTGCGTCAATCACCACTTCGCATTCGCCGGGGCTGGCCGGATCAAGGGCGGCAACGCGCCCGTCTTCGATCAGCAGCTCGCGCGTCGTGGAAAAAGGGGCAAGCAGATCACCAGTGAAGAATTCGCCGATATTCTTGATCAAGACGCGTGGCATACGGCGGTTTCCTGTGATGGTTTTGTGACTGTACTGTGATTGCGGACGGCTCGATTGTAGCAGTGCGGCTATTCGATCTTCGCCGCCTTGCGCACACTCTCAATCAGCGAGGTGCGCAGCAGAAATTGGCGGTGCCGCACCGGGTCGTCGGCGATGCGGCGCAGTTCGTTGAAGTTCTCCTGCCGCTGCGCCTGGTCGCGCTCCTCCAGCCGCTTTTTATTGGCGATGGTCTGCTGCTGCACAAACTCAATGTTGAGCGGTCGGCGGCGCCGGTCGTAGCGATCAAGCAGCGATGCATCGGCCGCGCCCGTTGTCACCTGCTGCAGCGTGTCGGCGAGGTCCATGGCGTCATGAATGCCGCAATTGAGCCCAAGGCCACCCATCGGATTGTTGACGTGCGCCGCGTCACCGGCCAGAAACACGCGACCCTTGCGAAAGGATTTGGCCACGCGCTGGTGCACGCGGTAAATGTTCCGGTGCACCACCTTTTCGAGCGGATGACCGTCGATGATCTGCGCGAAGCGCCGGCTCACCGAAGCGTCGGTGAAGGCTTCTTCGTCGGTCTCGTTTTCACCGGCGCGAAACACCGCGCGCCAACGGCCTTTCATGTCGTCACCCATGACCTTGAACAGGTTGGACCACTCGTCCGGATGGGCGATATAGCACCGGTAACGGCAGCCCAGTGCGCGCTCAAAATCAAACAGCGACGTGAGCACCAGAAAACGCTCGGGCCAGGTATAGCCCTCGAACTCGATGTCCATGGACTTTCGCACGAAACTGCGCCCGCCGTCGCAGCCGACGAGGTAATCGAACACGCGCCGGTCGTCGCCGCCTTCGTTATGGATGTCAACGGTGACACCGTTCTCATCCTGGCTGATCGCCTGGACCGTGGTGCCCATCAACACCTCGGCCGCGTCGCTCTTGGCCAGCCGCCGCAGACCCAGCTCGGCGAGCTTGTGCTGCTCGGTCTGCACCACGTAGGGGTAGGGCGTCTCATCCTTGAGCACGGCATGATCAAACTCGACCTGCGGCGTCATGTCGACCCCGTCCCAGTGCTGGAAATGGCCCGCCACCAGGCCAAGTGACTGGAATTCCTCCAGCAGGCCCAGCCCGGCGAGCATTTCCAGAGTGGAAGGATGGGTCGTGGCCGCACGCGGTCCGTGATCTATGCTCGCCTCAGCCTCGATCAGTGTGACCTTGAAGCCTTTTTGAATAAAGGCGATCGCCGCGACAACGCCTACGGGGCCCGCGCCGACAATGCCGATGTGGTGTTCTTTTATGGATTGCATTATTGCGATGGTCTCTTTTCATCGGCGCCAATACGCCAGCCGCGATAATACAAGCTGGATGGCCTTATTGGCAGCCGTGTATCATTTCGATTCCCCATTCCCCATTCCCCCTTCACTCCTTCACTCCTTCACTTTCCCAAGTCCACACAGAAAGCATTCCAACCATGACCGTACGCATCGCCATTCCAGATCTCGTTTCCCCGTCGTATTTTCCCGCCATCGCCGCAGTCGAACTGGGCTTGTTCAAGAAAGAGGGCTTCGATGCCACGCTCGAACTGATATTCCCGGTCACGCGCGCCTACCAGGAACTGCATGACGGTAAATGGGATTTCATCGGTGGCGCTTCGCACGCACCCTTGTATGCATTCAAGGACTGGGCCGGTTCGCGCATCCTGTGCGCCCTGTCGCAACACATGTACTGGTTCCTGATCGTGCGCGCCGACCTGAAGGTGAAGCGCGGCGATCTCGCGGCGGTGCGCGGCCTGCGCATCGGCGCGGCACCGGGTCCGGTGGACGGGCTGCGCCGCATGCTCACCGAAATCGGCATAAATCCAGACACCGATGTAAAGATCAGCCCCATCCCGGCGGCGGCCGGCGCCGGTGTGTCCTTCGGCGTAAGCGCGGCCAAGGCACTGGAGAACGGAGAGATCGACGCCTTCTGGGCCAACGGCATGGGTTCGGATGTCGCACTCAACAGCGGCATCGGCACGCTGGTGCTCGATGCCCGCCGCGGCGACGGCCCCAAGGGCGCGATCGACTACTGCTTCGCCGCCTGGGTGACGACGGAAAAGCTGATGAAGGAGAATCCCGGTCTCGTACGCGCCTCCATCCGCGCCATCACCGGCGCGCAGCGCGCCCTCGCCGCCGACCCGGCCTGCGCCACGCCCATCGCGAAAAAACTCTTTCCCGCGGTCGAAGCGGAAATGATCGCTGACCTGATCCGTCGCGATGCGCCTTTTTACAGCGCCGATGTGCCGCCGAACAAGATTGCATCCATGAATCGATTCGCCCGGGACATCGGCCTGTTGTCCAAGGATGTTGCCTACGAACAGGTGGTGGCCACCGAATTTAGCGACTTGTGGAAACCGGCCTGAAACCACAAACGCTTCAACCCAAATGCAACGGAGACATTGCATGAGGCCATCGATTTTAAGTTTGCACGGCACGCGCCGCCGGCTGGCACTGCGCATAACGCTTGCATGCTCCCTGCTGCTGGGCCTAGCCGGCCAGGCGATGGCGCAAGCCTGGCCGCAAAAGTCCATTCGTATCATCGTGCCCTTCTCCGCCGGTTGCGGGCGTTGGCGTGCACGCAACAATAGCCCACGTTACTCGCCGATACGCATGCGGGCCGGGGCCGCAAGTTCAAATCCAGCCCGCAGGCTTTTGGTCAGACGCCCACTGTCTCCTGCCAATCGAACGGCGAACGGCGACCGGAGGTCAGCGGCCAGTGGCACCCGATTAGTGACTTAGTGGCAAACTGCATGGTCTTGGTGTCACGCTTTGCGCGTGATCCCCGTGCAATCCTGGTAAAAGTTTGAATTGTTGGCAATGAACATACAGTTTCAGCGTCTGGTTGATCGTTACATCGGCGTGCCCCTTTGCGCCGGACTCTCGCTCATCGACCGGATTTTCGGACGCGACGAAGTCCTCGGCCGGCCGCAAAACATCCTCGTGATCCTGCTCTCGGAAATGGGTAGCCTGGTGCTAGCCGAGCCGATGTTCATGCGTCTGAAAAAAAAATACCCGGAAGCGACCGTCCATGTGCTGCTATTCGCCAAAAACCGCGAAGTGCTGGACTTGTTGGGCGTGGTGTCGCCAGCCAATGTCATGACCCTCAACGATCGCGGCCTGGCCAGCTTTGTCGGCGACAGCCTGCGCGCGCTGTTTCGGCTGCGGTCGCTCCGGCTCGACGCGGTGCTCGACTGCGAACTGTTCTCGCGCGTGAGCAGCCTGTTTTCGTATCTGTCCGGCGCGAGGCTGCGCGCCGGTTTTCACCGGCACACGCAGGAAGGCCTTTATCGCGGTTCGTTCATCAACCGACCGGTGCTGTACAACCCCTACCGGCATCTGACACTGCAATTGCTGAGCATGGTCGCGGCGCTCGAATCAACAAGCTTTCCGCTGACCAAGGATTTGCCCGTGGCCATGCCCGGCAGCCCACCCCCGCTCCAATTCAAGCCGGGCGAAAAAGAGCAGGCTGTGGCGCGCCTGCACGCGGATTTTCCCGCCGTGGCGGGCAAGCGCCTCATCCTGATTTATCCGGGCGGCGGCTTGTTGCCGATACGCGCGTGGCCGCTTGAATCCTATGCCCGGCTGTGTGCCGACCTGCTCGCCGACGGTTACGCCGTCGGCGTGGTCGGGCTGATGGAAGACCGCCCGCTCGGTCAGGCCCTGCTCGAACAAAGCGGCAGCGATCTGTGCATAGACCTCACCGGCTATACCAAATCCGTGCGCGACCTGCTGGCGCTGTTTCACCGTGCCGACCTGCTCATCACCAACGACGGCGGGCCCGGACAATTTGCCGCCCTCACGCCGATCGCCTCGATCGTATTTTTCGGCCCCGAAACACCGCTGCTCTATCGCTCGCTGTCGCAAAACGCCTGGCATTTTCATCTCGGCCTGCCCTGCTCGCCCTGCCTGACCGCGTACAATCACCGCTCTTCGCCCTGCGATGGCGACAATCAGTGCCTGAAGCGGATCACCCCGGCGCAAGTCATCGCCAAGGCGCGCGAAATGCTTGCCGCACCGACCGATCCGCGTTGACGCGGGTGCGCCTGAAAACAAAAGGATTGCATGTCCGTGTTTGAACGATTGATGGCGCATCCGCGGGTCGCGCGCATGCTGAAATTTCGCTTCCTGAAATTCGGCACTGTCGGCGCATCCGGCACCTTCGTCAACTTGGGCGTGCTCTACATCGGACAGGAGTTTTTGTTTCGCGCCATCGCGCAGCCCGAGATGCGCTTGAATTTTTCGCTCGCCGGGGCAATCCTGGTGGCCACCATCAACAATTTCACCTGGAACCGCATCTGGACCTGGCAGGACAGGCCGCGCAACCGGGGCAGGTCAATATTGGTGCAGTTCGGTCAGTACGCCCTCGCCTGCTGGGTGGGTATCTTGCTGCAAGTGGTTTTCACCAAAATACTGGTCGTCTATCTTCACTATCTTGTCGCCAATCTGATCGCAATTGTGTCCGCCAGCGTGTTTAATTTTATCGTCAACGACTTGTGGACTTTCAGGCACCGCCCCACAGATGATGTGGGTAAATAACGCATGCACGGCATAAGCCCGCGTTGGTGCAACCTGCTCTACGGCGCGGCCATGCTGTTGGCGGTGTTCGTCTATTTTTTCGGGCTGGACAGCCAGCACATCCCGAAAAACGGCGACGAAAATGTCTACGCACACATCACGCGCCTGACCGCTGCATCCGGCCACTGGCTGCCACTGCAGTCCGAACTCGATGGCATGCGCAACACCAAGCCGCCGGCGCTGTTCTGGCAGGGCATCGCCTCGACCGGGCACGGCCAGAGCTGGACGCTGTGGGATCTGCGCTACCCGAACGTGATGTACACGCTGCTGACGGCGGCGATGGTGTTCCTGCTCGGCTGGAAGTGCGCACGCAGCCTGCCAGGCGGGTTTGTCGCCGCCCTCGCCTATCTGGCGTTTTTCAGCACCTACCGTTACGGCCGGCCCTTTCTCACCAACGCGCCCGAAACCTTCTGGTTGTTCCTGCCGTTTTTCCTGCTGCTGTACCGGAAAGAAACCGCGTTCGCCTCGAACCGCCTGCCACTGCTGCTGGGCGTGGCCGTCGGCATCGGCCTGCTATACAAGTCATTCGCCCTTTTGCTGCCGGTGGGCCTGGGCCTGTCGTGGTGGTATTTGCACCAGCGCGACTACCGTCTGGGCGACTTCATCCGCCAGGACGTGTGGAAGCTGCTTGTCGTCGCCGTGGTATCCCTCGCGCTGTTCGGCCTGTGGTTCCTGCTCGACCCCGATCCGGCCGCAGTCTGGCAGGAATTCGTGATGAAGGAGAACGCCGGCAAGTTCGACCCGGCAGGGGCATCCTATCTGTCCAAACTGCTGTGGGGCAGTTCAAGCGTGTGGACGATGATCCTCGGCCTGCCGCTCAATGCCGGCCTGCTCGCGCTGCCGGTGGCGGCGCTGATGGCGGCGGCCTTACGCCATCGCCGTCAACTGAGCGCGGACGAAAAGCTGCTATGGATCTGGCTGCTCGCCATGGTCATCGTCTTCAGCCTGCCCAGCCAGCGCTCCAGCCGCTACGTGCTCGCGGCCATGCCGGCGCTGGCTGTGCTGTGCGCGCTCGGATGGCAGCGGCTGGGTCGCGGCTGGTTCCTCGCCACGCTGCTGCTGTGTGAGCTGGCGCTGGTGTTCATCGCCTACCTGTCATGGCGTTTGCAGGGCGCGACGCCGGACGGGACTCTTTATTCGGCCCTTTACTGGCTGCTGTTGCTGCTGGCAGGCGGCTTTGCCACCGCAGCCATGCTGCTGCCAGCGCTCACACGCCCCGGCGCCAGCATCGCCGCCTTGCTGGTGTTTGTTTCGGCGGCCGCCTTCCTGCGCCCCTTCGACAGCGCACGCGGCAGTTTCAGCATCGAAGCGCAGCGGCAAGTGGCGGGCAAGACCGTCTGGGTGCCATCCGATTTTAACGCCAGTTACGAGGCCTACCGCTTTCTGTTGCCTGCGTCGAACATTCAAAGTTATCGTGAAAAACGCGACCAGGACCCGGACGAGCTGGCGCGCCGCTACGCGCTGTTTACCGTGCGCGTGCCGCTGGGTGGGCACGCCTGCACCGGCTGCAAGGTCATCGCCGAGCGACTGGATTTGCGCGGCAGGCACTCATCGGCCGAGATCAGCGCGATCCTCCACGGCAAGGTCTTCGAGAATATTTTTCTGAAAGAATTGCGGGTCGAGTCGCCGGGTGTGGGCGCGCGATAATATCAACACCATGGGGCGCACAACTCAAACGACCAGGCATGCAGCAGCCCATGGCACGCGCCGCTGGGCGCGGCTATGGCTGCCCGGCCTGATCGGACTGGCCTTTGTCGCCGGCCTGGGCAAGGCAATGACACGGCCAGTGGCTGCGCCGTTTCAGCCACCGCCCGATGCCAAAGGCGCGGCGGCATCGCTTGGGGCGCCGCTCCTGCGGACGCGCTTTGTCTCCACCAGCGCAGGCCCGCACCGCCACGCCGGCTCACTGGTGGAGCTTGGCGACGGGCGCATTCGCGCCTTCTGGTTTTCGGGCAGCCGTGAGGGCGCGGCCGATGTCGAAATTCGCAGCGCCCTATTCGACCCCAAGCTGTCACGCTGGGCGGAGGACGCCCCGGTCATTGACCGCAAACGCACCCAAGCCGGTGTGTTGCGCCACATCCGCAAGCTTGGCAATCCGGTTGCGGTGCGCGTGCCCGACGGAAGGTTGCACCTTTTTTACGTCACGGTATCGGTCGGTGGCTGGGCGGGCAGTTCGATTTCAATGATCACCTCGGACGACGAGGGCAAGACCTGGGGCCCGGCGCGCCGCCTGATCACCTCGCCTTTCATCAATATCAGCACGCTGGTCAAGGGCACGCCCATCTTGTACGCCAACGGCGACATCGGCCTGCCGGTGTACCACGAGTTCCTCGGCAAATTCGGCGAGTTGCTGCGCCTGGACGCATCCGGAAAAATACTCGACAAGCAGCGCCTGAGCTATGGCTACAGCACGCTGCAGCCGGTGGTGCTGGTGCGCGACGCCGCGCGGGCGCAGGTGCTGATGCGCGCCGCCGGGGCCATCAGCCAAAACAAGGTCATCGGCACCAGCACCGCGGACGCCGGCCGGCACTGGGCCGCCGCCGAGAAGACAACACTGTCCAATCCGGGCTCCGCCGTGTCAGGTGTCGCACTGCCCGATGGTTCTTTGCTGGCGGTGGTCAACGACCTTGACGCCAACCGCGATTCGCTGTCGCTGGTCGCATCGACCGACGGTGGCAAGCGGTGGCGGACGCTGCTCAAGCTTGAGGATCAGCTGCACTGGAAAGAAGGTGAACCAACCGAAGCGCAGTTCACGATCGAGGCGGACAAACTCGCACACGCCACCGATACGGCATTGCAGGACCCGCCGGGCCTGGTGCGGGCGGCACGCGCGCGCCAGTGCGCGCAACAGCGCTGCAACTTCGAGTTTTCCTATCCCTACCTGATTCGTATCGCCAACGGCGACATCCATCTGGTCTATACCTGGAACCGCAGCGCCATCAAGCATGTCGCGTTCTCTCGCGCCTGGGTTGAGGCGCGCATCAAGGACGCAAGCGCAGCGCCATGATCACCCTCACCGACATCACCGGCCTTGCCGGCCTTGCGTTTGCCACGGCCGTGCTGCTCGCGCCGCTGGCGGGGCGCGCCGGCGCGCGGGTGCCGCTGGTCGTGCTTGGCAGTCTGTTCGTTTTGATGTTGCTGCCGCTGCCCCCGGACAACCTGCCCTTCGCCGCTTACCTTCGCGGCACTATCGGGGATCTGAGCCTGCCGACGCTGCTGCTATTGGCCAGCACCGCGGCGGTTCGCTACGGCCTGTTGCAGCCGGTACTCACGCCGGGCGCATCCACGATGCGCACACGTATTGCCCTGCTGCTGCCTATGGCGGCAGCCTGCCTGCTCTATCCGTTGGCGCTGGGCGCGACGGCTTACGATTCCTATGCATGGGGTTATGGCGAGCCTTGGTTCGTCGCGGCATTGCTGTGCGCCGTGATCCTTGCCGCGCTGGCACGCCTGCCGCTTGTGGCGCCGGCCATCGCACTGGCTGTGCTCGGCTGGTCGGTCGGTTGGCTTGAGTCGGGCAATCTGTGGGACTACCTGCTAGACCCGATGCTTTGCATTTATGCGTCAGGCCGGCTGCTGGCGCTGACGATGAGGGCATGGCGAAAACCAGCGCAGCAAACTTAAATCCGGCTTAAACCGGATTTAAGTTTTCTGCGCTGGTTTTCGCCATGCCCTCACCGTCAGCACCAGCAGCCGGCCTGACGCATAAATGCAAAGCATCG
>CAMDRY010000052.1 GCA_945906975.1 Bordetella parapertussis
GAGGCGGACGAGACGCTGATGGACGTTTATGTGCGCCAACGCCGCAATGCCACGATCGAGCAGGTGCAGGCGATGTCCATACGCAACAAGAAGTTGCTCGAAGAGCGGGACCCGGCGGTGCAACGCCAGCGCGTCGCAGAAATGGTTGATATAGCGAAAGACCCGGTGCGCTGCCGCGAACACCTGCTCAATACCTCCATGATCAGCGGGCTGCAGCGCAGCGAGCGGGTGCAGTGAGATATGTCCTTGCGAGGAGCGTAGCGACGAAGCAATCTCGTGGCAGTGTGACGGACCTGATCAACGCGACGAGATTGCTTCGCTGCGCTCGCAATGACGGAAAGTTTTTAGGGAAATTTAAAACCAAGGACCTTACCCATGCGCATTTGCCGCTTTAACGACAACCGCCTCGGCCTCGTGCTGGCGGACGGCATACACGATGTCTCCAGCGTGCTCGCTTCGATTCCTGCATCGGGTTATCCGCTACCTTCACATGATCTGCTGATCGCCAACCTTGCCATGCTGCGTCCACTGATTGAACAGGCGGCCAAGGGCACGCCCGCGATCAAGCTTGAGTCGGTGAGCCTGCTCAGCCCGGTGGCCAACCCTGGCAAGATCATCGCCGCGCCGGTGAATTACAAAAAGCATCTCGAGGAGGTGCTCGCCGACAAGGGCATACACCATGGCAAGCTCGTAGACGAAATCCAGCGCGCCGGCCTGTTCCTCAAGGCGACCAGTTCCCTGGTGGGTGCCGGTGCCGGGGTCGACCTGGTGCATACCGACAGGCGCAACGACCACGAAGTCGAGCTGGCCGTGGTCATCGGTAGCAGGGCAAAAAACCTCAAACTTGCCGATGCACTCGCGCATGTGGCCGGCTATTGCATCGGCTTGGATATCACCATACGCGGTCCGGAAGACCGCAGTTTTCGCAAATCGCCGGACAGCTACTGCGTGCTCGGCCCTTGGCTGGTGACTTCCGACGAGCTGCCCGACCCGTCGCACCTTGATCTTTCTATCAAGGTTAACGACCAGTTCCGCCAGCAGTCCAATACTTCCGATTTGATACTCAGCGTACAGGAGCTGATCGTTTGGGCTTCTTCGTTTTACACGCTGCACCCGGGAGACGTGATCATCACCGGCACGCCGCAGGGTGTCGGCCCGATCAAGCCGGGTGACGTGATGGACGCCGAGGTGCAGTGCATAGGTGCGATGCGGGTCGCAGTGCGCGCTTAGACACGCCAGCCGGGAGCGCCATCCTCCACCCCGATCTCAACCCCGATGGCACGCCCCCAAGCCCGCGCGGCATGGCGGCTTGACGACTCAGGCGCGGCTGAGAATGTTTTCTGCGGCAGCGGCGAAAGAAGCAGGCACAAGCCTGTCCCGTGAGCCCCCGGCCTCGCGCAAGTTTTCTCAAACGCTTTTTCGGCTCAAAGTGCAAATCCATGCGGCAAACTAATTTTTGAAATGACAGGGCCTCTCGAAAAGCTGCGTTTTGACAAATGGCTTTGGGCGGCGCGCTTTTACAAAACGCGCAGTCTTGCGCTGCAAGCCATCGATGGGGGCAAGGCCAAACTCAACGGTGAGCGCGTCAAACCCGCCCGCGATGTACGAGCCGGCGACACCGTGACGATTCGCGCCGGAGAGCTTGAATGGACGGTGGCGGTGCTTGGTGTGTCGGACCGGCGTAGACCGGCCAGCGTCGCGGCGCTGCTCTATGCCGAGGGCGAAGAGAGTCGAAATAAACGCGAATTGATGGTCGCTATGCGACGCACCGGCCCGCAGCCCGATCCGGACGCCAAGGGCCGGCCGACCAAGCGTGACCGCAGGTTGATCCACCGTTTTACCGAAGGCGATGACTGACGGTGAGAAAGAGCGGCAAGGGCATTTGGGTGGTTTGGGGGGGAGATGTGCTGTGGGGGGAGCGCTATCCGGTATGCTTGCAGGCCGGGTTGGCGCTTGGCCACGAAGATTGATCAAGTCTGGGCTGAAAAAACCCAAAGTTGAGGCGGCACCCGCCACCGCCATCGCATTTTTAGAGGAGTTAAATTGAACAAACCCAATCGATTGCTACGACATTGCGGCGCCGCGTTAAGCCTGCTGCTACTGGCGCTTACTCCGGCGGCCATGGCACAAAGCACCTATCCCTCGCAGACCATCAAACTGGTCGTGCCCTATCTTGCGGGCGGCGGCGTCGATATCGTCGCGCGCCTGCTGGGAGAGCAATTGCGCGCCCAAGAGGGCTGGAATGTCATCGTCGACAACAAGCCGGGCGCCTCGGGCATGATAGGCACGCAGTTCGTCGCGCGCGCGCCGGCCGACGGCTACACCTTGCTGATGTCGGCTTCAGGCGAAATTGTCGTGACTCCGCACTTGTTCAAGAAGCAGATGGCCTACGATGCGGACAAGGACTTGCAGCCGATCACGCTGATGGTCAAGGTGCCCAACGTGCTGGTGGTCAACACCGACATCCCGGCGCGCAACATTGCCGAGTTGATCGCTCACGGCAAGGCCAATCCGGGCAAGCTGACGTTTTCATCCAGCGGTATCGGCAATTCGCAGCACCTCGCCGGCGAGTTGTTCAATACGATGGCCGGCACGCAGATCGTGCATGTTCCCTACAAGGGCGCTTCGCAACAGCTCACCGACGTCGCGGCCAAGCAGGTGTCGATGACTTTTGTCAGCATCGCCTCGGCGCTGCCCCTCATCAAGAGCGGCCAGATCAAGGCCATTGCCGTGACGTCGAGGGAGCGTGTGCCGGCGTTGCCCGACACGCCTGCCCTGACCGAGCACAAGCCGCTGGCAGGCTACGAGCTGGTCAACTGGTTCGGGTTTTTTGCACCCGCGGGCATTCCCGCACCGGTGCTGGCCAGGATCAGCGATGCGGCGCAAAAAGCCCTGAAGAACCCGGAGTTCGCGAAAAAACTGCTTGCCCAGGGCGGTGAGCCCACCCCAGACACGCCCGAGGGCTTTCGTGCCTTCGTGCGCGCCGAGTCGGCCAAGTTTCAGCGCATCATCATCGAGTCCAAGGTCACGCTGGAAAACTGAGCTGGGTGTTTTGATGACCGACATGCAAGGCCGGCTGCAGGCAGGTGGCAAGACCTATGCGCTGCTCAGTCTTCAGCGTGCATTGCCCGCGGACACGCTCCCGCGCATCCCGTATGTGCTGCGTGTGCTGTTTGAGAACGCGTTGCGCAACGAACCCGATTCGCTGGCGGCGATCACGCAGTGGGTCGCCGATCGCAGCCTCGAGCGCGAGATTCCGTTTTATCCGCTGCGCGTGCTGATGCACGACACCACCTGCTCGCCGGCCCTGGCTGATTTCGCCGCCATGCGGGATGCCGTGGCGGCGGGCGGGGGCGACCCGGCGCGCATCAATCCGGTGATCCCAGTGCATCTGGTGATCGATCATTCGATCGCGGTCGATCACTATGGCGTCGCCGACGCCATGGATCTCAACCGCAAGCTGGACTTTGCGCGCAATACCGAGCGTTACGGTTTTGTGAGATGGGCGCAGAACAGCCTGGCCAATTTTCGCGTGGTGCCGCCAGGAACGGGAATCATCCATCAGATCAACCTGGAGCTGCTTGCTGACGCGGTGACGGTCATCGAACGCCCCGGCGATGTGCCGCTCGCCTGCCCGGACACGCTGCTGGGTACCGACAGCCACACGCCGATGATAGGCGCGTTGGGCATCCTGGCATGGGGCGTGGGTGGTATCGAGGCCCAGGCGGCGATGCTCGGTCAACCCCTGGCCGTTCGCATCCCCGATGTGGTCGGCGTGCACATGCGTGGCGCGCTTGCGCCCGGCGTCACCGCCACTGACCTGGTTTTGCGCGTGACCGAGATGCTGCGTGCCCATGGCGTACTGGGCAAGTTCGTCGAGTTTTTCGGTGTCGGCGCGGGTAGTCTGTCGCTTGCGGATCGCGCGACGGTGGCGAACATGGCGCCCGAATACGGCGCCACCACGGCGTTTTTTCCGATGGACAAGGTGGCCATCGATTATTTGCGTGCGAGCGGTCGCCCGCCGGCGCTACTGGAACTCATCGAGTCCTATATGCGCGCCCAGGGGCTGTGGTGGGAAGAGGGCGCGGTGGTGCCCGAGTACAGCGGGCTGCTGGAGCTCGATCTGGCGGCGGTCGAGCCCTGCATGGCCGGTCCGCGCCTGCCGCACGATCGCAAACCGCTGTCGCGTGTCGGACCGGGTTTTTTGCACGACCTGCCGGGGCTCGCCCCCAAAGGCGCGCCGCAAACGCCGCGTGTGTTTGCCGATGCAGGCGCCGGCTATGCGCTGCGCGACGGCGCGGTGGTGCTCGCCGCCATAACCAGTTGCACCAACACCTCCAACCCGGCTTTGGTGATAGGTGCCGGTTTGCTGGCACGCAAGGCGAGAGCGCTCGGCCTGACGCGCCAGCCCTGGGTCAAGACCTCGCTGTCGCCAGGTTCCAAGGTGGTGGCCGACTACCTGCAGTCCTCCGGCCTGCAGGAGGACTTTGACGCACTGGGATTCAACCTTGCCGGCTACGGTTGCATGACCTGCATCGGCAACTCGGGCAGTCTTGAGGCGGCGGTGGTGTCCGCGGTTGAGCAAAATGGATTGTGTGCGGTGGGTGTGCTCTCGGGGAATCGCAATTTCGACGGGCGCGTCAATCCGCATCTTGGCGCCGCCTATCTCGCGTCGCCGGCCTTGGTGGTCGCCTACGCGCTGGCCGGCAACATTGTCATCGACATTGCGAACGAGGCGCTCGGCCGCGCTGCATCGGGCGAAGCGGTCTACCTGCGCGACATCTGGCCTTCAGACGCAGAGATCCACGCTGTCATGGCCGCACACCTGACGCCGCAGGCCTATGTGGCGCGCTATCGCGATGTCTGGCAGGGCTCGGACGAGTGGCAGGCCATCAAGGCGCCCGACGATGTGTTGTTTCCCTGGGATCAGGTTTCCGATTACATCCGCCGCCCGCCTTATTTCGACGGCTTTTCTCCGCACCAGCCCGCGCCCCTGAGCTTGGAGAACGCGCGTCCCTTCATGATCCTGGGCGACAACGTCACCACCGACCATATCTCGCCGGCGGGCGCGATCCCGAAGGAAAGCCTCGCCGGGCGCCATCTTTTGTCGCACGGCGTGCCGGTGGCGATGTTCAACTAGTACGCCACGCGCCGCAGTAACCACGAGGTGATGCTGCGCGGCGCATTCAGCAATCCGCGGCTGGTGAATGAGTTGCCGGGTGCGGCTGTGCCCGGCGGTCCGACCTGCCTCACGCTCGACACCGATGGCGCGCAGCCTATGACCGCCTACGAGGCGGCGCAGAGCTTTCGCGAGCGCGGCTTGCCGCTGGTACTGCTCGCCGGTAAAAATTACGGCGCGGGCTCGAGTCGCGATTGGGCGGCCAAGGTGTCGGCGCTGCTGGGCGTGCGCGCCGTGATTGCCGCGAGCTTTGAACGCATACATCGCAGCAACCTCATCGGCATGGGCGTCATTCCCTTGCTGCTGCCGGCGGGGCTGGCGCGCGGTGAGCTTTGCCGCCATGGCGGCGACACCTTGTCTTTCGACGGACTCGGGGCGCTGACCCCCGGGCCAAACCGCGTCACGGTGACGGTGTGCCGCACCGACGGCGGCATCGCTGCATACGAGCTTGTGTGCCAGATGGACTCGCAGCGCGAAATCGACACCTTGCGCCATGGAGGCATCCTGCCTTATGTGGTCAGGGGAGCGCTCGCCGCCTGAATCGTTGCTGCGACACCTGGCTGATGGCTGGAAATGCCCGTCTGGCGCGGCTTTTAGGATAAGACGATTTTTTTGGTGGCGTGATGTTGGGCGGGTGGGGTAAAGCAAAACGGTGCAGTGGTCTTTGGATGGCTGCGCGCAGATGGGCGGTATGATGCTGCTGCTGTCGCCGACCTTAAAGGTTTAAGGTTTAAGGTTTGAGGTTTGAGGCCAAGAAGAGGCGTTCCGTAGCCAGGAATTTTGAATTTTCACCATGTTCGAATCTGAAACTGCCACGCTGCTGTTGCTCGTGACCGGGGTGTTCCTTACCTCCGGCTTCGTCAAGGGCGCCGTGGGTATGGGCTTGCCGTCTATTTCGATTGGCCTGCTCACGCTGTCGGGCATGTCGCCGGCGCACGCAGCAGCAGTGATGTTCCTGCCTGCACTGGTGACCAATCTTTGGCAGGGCCTGTCCGGGCCGGCGCTGGGCGCGTTGGCAGCTCGCTTCTGGAGCATGATGGTGCTGGCTTTTGTCGGAACGCTGCTCGGTTCCGTTGTCATGGTCGGCGCGAACGCCAAGCTGGCGGTGTTCGCGCTGGGCATCGTGCTCTTCCTGTCAACGGCCTTTAACATGTTTGCGGTGCGCTTTCGCGTGCCACGCCGACGCGAGTGGTGGCTGTCACCGATCATGGGAATGCTGACCGGCCTGATCACGGGAGCCACCGGGGCGTTCGTGTTTCCGCTCATTCCCTATATGGGGGCGCTCGAATTGAGCAGGGAGGAGCTTATCCAGCTGCTTGGCCTGACCGCCATTCTGTCATCACTCGCCTTGGGTATTGCCCTGTGGTGGCACGGTTCACTCGGGTTCTCGCTCGCCGGCACTGCGGCCTTTGCGCTGTTGCCGGCCTTTGCCGGCATGTTCATCGGCCAGACGGTGCGCCGCCATATCAGCGAGACGGCTTTTCGCCGCGTTTTCCAGATCGGTCTGTTGTCGCTGGGGCTTTATCTCGCGCTCAAGAATATTCCCTGATCAGCAGTTGTACTTGCAGACACCGCGCGTATTTTTCTGCCGGAGCGCTTACTTGCCCCGATACAGTTCCGGGAATTCCTTTTTTAGCGCGGCCAGTTTGGGCAGGTCGTTGAACACGATGTAGGGTTGGTTGGGATTGCGGGCGAGGTAATCGAGGTGGTAGGCCTCGGCCTGGTAAAAGGCTTTCATCGGCACCAGTTGCGTGACGATGGGCTTGGGGTAGGTCTTGGCCGCCTGCAGCTGGCCGATATAAGCCTGCGCGATTTTTTGCTGTTCGACCGAGGTGTAAAAAATGGCCGATCGGTATTGTGTGCCGCTGTCCGGGCCCTGGCGGTTGAGCTGGGTCGGGTCGTGCGCGGCGGAGAACAAGACCTTCAGCAACGTACCGTATGAAACCTTGGACGGGTCGAACACCACCTTGACCGCTTCGGCGTGCTCGGTCGAGCCGCGGCTCACCTTGTCGTAGGTCGCCGTGTCGGCGCTGCCGCCCGAATATCCGGATGTCGACGAGAGCACGCCCTTGATGTTTTTGAACACAGCCTCTATGCCCCAGAAGCATCCGGCGGCGAATACCGCGGTCTCCTGGCCGGCGGCCTTGGCCAGGGGCGCATCGACAGCCGGCCTGGGCAGGGGCCTGGTTTCGCCTTCGGCGCGTGCCTGGCCGCAGAGGCTGCATAAAATGAGCGCGGTGCTGAGCAGAATGCGCACTTGGGAGAGCACGTGTTTGTTCATAGGGGCTGGTTCCTTTGGCATGTCGTGTGCATTCGTCGTTGCAGTGTCTCAAAGCTTACATCTATGCGGTATGGCCGCGCTCCGGTTTCCCGGCATTCAGTGAAGCAGGGGTGCCGAATTTCGAGGCGCGTTCCTGGTTTGGTATTGCTGCTCCGGCCAGGACCCCGCGTCCCATCATCGATCGCATTGCCGCTGACATCTTGCGCGTCGTCCAGACGCCCGATTAGCGCAAGCGCGTGGTACTGGATCTCGGGCTTGATCCCTTCGAAATGGGTCCGGACCAGTTCGCCGCTTTTCTCGTCAAGGATCGCGCCAAGTACGAGCAGCGCATCAAGAACGCCAACGTCAAGCTTGACTGAGCTTCTCGCCACGGCTGTATTGGCGGGCCGCGCGACTATCGGTGGCTGGAAAGCCCCGTCTGGCGAGGATTTCCAGCCTATTGCCGGATTTCAGGCGGCCTTGGGGTATTCGCAAACCTCGACCAGATTGCCGTCCGGATCGCGCAAATAGATGGAGCGCATGGGGCCGAGGGCGCCGCGGCGCGACACCGGGCCGGTGTCGATGGCGATGTTCTGGGCCTTGAGGTGGGCGATCACCGTGTCCAGTGGAACGGCTGCAACGAGGCAAAAATCGCCGGCACCCGGCGTCGGCACGCGCGCCTTGGTCGGTGTTTCGGTGGCGGCGTCCTGCAGGTTGATTTTTTGCCGACCGAACAGCAGGGCATGCCGCGGCTGGCCCTCGGGGCCGCGGAAAAATTCGCGTTCCATGCCCAAAGCGCGCTCGTAAAAACGGCTCGTCGCCTCGATGTCGCTGACGGTGAGCACGAGGTGGTCGACGCGGTCGATGAGCTTCATGCCCTGCGTTCCGGTTCAGCGCGCGGCCGGGGCCACGGCGACGCCTTCGATCTTGTGGCGCTCCAGCGCTTTGGCGACAAAGCCTGATGTTTTCATTTCTTCGATAAAGGCGCGCATGTACTTGATGCCCTCATCGCGGCCCTTGGAGGTGCCCATGGCTTGGTTTATTTCCATGAAGCGGCCATCGAGCATGCGCAAGCCCGGGACACGCTTCATGTCTTTTTCAAGTTGTTGCTTCACGCCGGCGGCGACTTCGAATTTCTTTTCAATGAACATGTCGATAACACCGCCCGAGGTGACAGTGCGCTCAAGCGTGGCCTGCTTGATTTCGCGCGTCAGGAACAGGTCATAGGCACTTTTTGCCGCGACAGCGATGTGCGTGCCGGCCTTGTCGACATCGGCGTTGACCTTGATGGCGGATTCGTTGCGCACGACATAAGTGCCTTCGATCACAACGTAGGCGGCGGTGTAATCGGTGTCAACGCCGCGTGCCGGGTCGATGGCAAAAAAGGCGATGTCGGCCTGTTTGTTTTTGATCGCCTCAACCGATTTATTGGCGGCATCAAAGGGCAGCAACTCAAGCTCGACACCGAGGCGTTTGGCCAGCTCGTGTGACAGGTCCACTGAAACGCCGCTGACTTCGCCGGTGCTGGCGTCGCGCCTGGCAAGCACCGCGTTGCCGTAGTTGATCGCGGCGCGCAGCTTGCCGTTGGGGGTGAGTTGGGATACGGCGGAGGCGGGCGGGCTTGTTTGGCTAGGGTTCATTGAGCAGGCAGTCAAAAAAACGATTGAGAAAAAGGTGCTGGCAAATCTGGGCATCGTATTGATCCTTCCAGGGCTTTGCGGTGCCGGCCGGAATGTTGCCGTCGCGGTGTGGCGTGTGTGGCGTGTGGCGTGCGGCGTACGGCCTGTAACGGTGTTGTGTATCGAGAAGCTCATTTTACCAGACAGGCTAGCCGTGCCCCGGCCAGCCGTGGTGTTTAGGGCTTAGAGCTTAGGGTAAGGGCATGTTGTATGGCGGCGCTTGCACGCTTTGCCCTTCGAGGGCCCGGAGAGGTCTCTGCGTAGGTGGGCGAGGTGTTATGCGGTGAATTAGTTTGGCCAAAACACGGTCTATGTGCTGTTTTGGCAGGGATTTCTGCGTAAACATGGCAAGGCGGGCACTCTGGCGATCCCTCTTTCCGGTAGAATCGCGCCTCTCCGCAAGTGTCACCAGCCACCCATTACCGTCCATTGGAATCACATTGATCGTCACATCAGGCATCACCATACAGTTTGGCGCCAAGCCGCTTTTTGAAGGCGTCACCGTCAAGTTCGGCGACGGCAACCGCTACGGTCTTATCGGTGCCAACGGCTGTGGCAAGTCCACGTTCATGAAAATCCTCGGCGGCGACCTTGAGCAAAGCGCCGGCAGTGTGGCCATAGACCGCAACGAGCGCCTGGGCAAGCTGCGGCAGGACCAGTTTGCTTACGAGGACACACGCGTCCTTGACGTGGTCCTGATGGGGCACGACCAGATGTGGGCGGCGATGAGCGAGCGCGACGCCATTTACGCCAACACCGAGGCAAGCGACGAGGACTACATGCATGCGGCCGAACTCGAGGCCAAGTATGCCGAGTTCGGTGGTTATACCGCCGAGGCGCGTGCCAGCGAGTTGCTGATGGGCGTGGGCATTCCGATCGAGCAGCACGCCGGCCCGATGAGCGCGGTGGCCCCGGGCTGGAAGCTGCGCGTGTTACTGGCGCAGGTCTTGTTCGCCGATCCGGACATCATGCTGCTGGACGAGCCGACCAACAACCTGGACATTAACTCGATTCGCTGGCTCGAGGACATCCTTAACCAGCGCAACAGCACCATGGTGATCATTTCCCATGACAGGCACTTCCTGAACAGCGTCTGCACCCACGTCGCCGATCTCGACTACGGCGAGCTGCGTGTCTACCCGGGCAATTACGACGAATACATGCTGGCCTCGACGACGGTGCGCTCGCAGCAGCTTGCCGCCAACACCAAGGCAAAAGAGAAGGTCGCCGAGCTGCAGGACTTCGTGCGACGCTTTTCGGCCAACAAGTCCAAGGCGCGCCAGGCCACTTCACGCGCGCGGCAGATCGAAAAAATCAAGATCGAGGATGTCAAGCCCTCGAGCCGGCAGTACCCCTTTATCCGCTTCGACTACGATGAGAAGGATAAGCTGCACCGTCTGGCCGTCGAGGCGAAAGACCTCTCCAAGGCGTATGACAAGCCGCTGTTCAAGAATCTTGACCTCGCCATCGAGGCGGGCGAGAAGGTCGCCATTATCGGCCCCAACGGCATCGGCAAGACCAGCTTGCTGCGCTGCCTGCTGGGTGAGGCATCAGGCGGGTTAAAGGCCGACTACGGCACGGTAAAGTGGGCGGAAAAGGCGCGCCTGGGCTATTGCTCGCAGGATCACACCGGCGAGTTCAGCGACGATGACATCCTGACCGATTGGATGACGCAGTGGCGGCGCGAGGGTGACGACGACCAGATGGTGCGTGGTATTCTCGGGCGGCTGCTGTTCTCTGGCGATGATGTCAAGAAAACTGCAAAGGTGATCTCCGGCGGCGAGGAGCAGCGCATGGTGTTTGGCAAGCTGATCCTGCAGCAGCCCAACGTGCTTCTGATGGATGAACCGACCAACCACCTCGACATGGAGTCCATCGAGTCGCTCAACGGCGCGCTCGAACGTTTCAAGGGCACGCTGATTTTTGTCTCGCACGACCGCGAGTTCGTCTCATCGCTCGCCACGCGCATCATCGACATGCAGTCCGGCGGCGAGGGCAAGCCGGCGCTCATCAATGACTTCCGCGGTACCTACGAGGAGTTCCTGCGCGAGCAGGGCGTGCCCGAGTAAGTTTGCCCGTCTGCAGCCCGCACACCTGCGTCGGCGGCAGTACAACGCCACGGGCTTGTTGCAGAAAAGCTATTTCAGGGGCGGCGTTGTTTGATGGTGTTGCGATGTTTATAAGGGTTTGTTGCGTCTAGCCATCGTCATCGCGTCGGACAGCGGTGTTTAAATAGCCCACGCTGTCCAACGCTGTTGCGCGGAGCGTGCCCTAAGGCCTATGCTGACTCTTCGAAAAAGAAGGACGGAACGGATGAAACGATTCATGCTTGTGATAGGGGTCGCGCTGACCGGTTGTGCGGCGGCTCCGGTTACGGATGTTCAGGCCACCCTGCCTATCATGAGCTTGCAAATGCGTGGCGGGCCGCAAGAGGCCGCCAAATGCGTGGTAACCGCCATCAAGGCGCTGAAAATGGGCGCCGCAGTGCGCGACTTGGGTGCTGAAGTGCAGGTGCTCTGGGAGCCACAGCCTTTTGGCACACCGCTTGGACTATTCTCGCTGCGCAAATCGGCCGCCGGGCCGGGCAGCGCTGTGGAGATTCGCATGGGTGCTGTGCAAGATTTGGAGTCTTACCGCAAAGGATGGGCGCAGGCACTTCAGGCTTGTGCCTGACAGGACTTGGTCTTGATTTGCCAAGTTTCGTTTGGATGGGCTGGCTTGCCGAGGTGCTGGTACGGGTTTCGCGCTTTGAATTACGACGCTTAGTTAAGGCGGCGAATTGGCGTGTAGGTGCTTGGTCCCGACACGAGCTTGTTTTGTCAGGCATCGCAAGAAGGCCATGATCGGTACGCCGGAGTTCAAACACTCCGAGAAGCGCGTGCCCTAACAACTGCCTGAGCTAGCTGAACGGCTTAAT
>CAMDRY010000053.1 GCA_945906975.1 Bordetella parapertussis
ATAGCGCGCATCGGTCGGGGCAAACACGATATTGGACAAGCCCGAGCCGGTGCCGCCGACCACCACCTGCGCGCGCGAAAAAGCGGCGACCTGTTCGGCGAACGACATGCGCCCGGCAAGCACGGTGCGAAAACCATGACGCGAAAGCACGGTGGCGACTTCGGCCTCGTTGACAATATGGCGCAGGCCGGCGTCGGCGCGCGAAACGAACAGCCTTGAACCGTCGTGCGGCATCGCGGCCCGACCGAGCACACTGCGCCGCAGCCATAACAGCGCCGCCGGATGAAGATGGAATGCATCGGACCATAGCGAGGGCACCCACAGGGTGTCGAACCGGCAGGCCTCGTCCGGCGCAAGGCGCAGCAGGCGCGATTCGGCTATCCCCAGACGCGCCAGCGCCTCAAGTTGCACCGGCGCGATATCGGCGCCCACGACCAGGTGAAGCGAATCAAGGCTTTTGTGTTGCCCGATGGTAAAAAGGCGCGGCAGATAATCGACCAACCAGTGGTAATGCCAAGGCCTGCTGCCAAGCAACACACAGGGTTCCGACACGCGCCGCAGCGTACGCGGCGTGCGAAGCGTGACGGTAGCCTCATCGCCGCCCGTCCCAACGCCGGCCACCCACGCCGAGCGCGCCGGATTGGCGGCCAGCGATTGATGCAGCGTATCGATGAGCAGGCCCGCGGCTTCCGAATGCAGGAGCCACTCGCCGCCGAGCAATGTGACATCAGGCACCGAGGCGAGATACGGCGCGTAGCGCCAGGGCAGGCCGCTCCAGGCCGGCTCGATGTTGACCGGCGCCACGATGGCATCGGCGCGCGCGAGCCAGTCTCGATGCGGGCGCAGGGTTGCCGCGGGCGGGGGCTGCGTGTCGGCGGCTGCACTCATAGGGTCAAGCTATACCATAGCCCTCGCGCCTTGCCAAACCCCAGGTGACGGCCCGGCAGGCCGCCCCTGACGCAATCCGCACTTTTGCGGCAAACTCTCGCTTTGCGATAAAAACACTTCGGAGGAGACCGATATGAACAACCGCATTTGCACGCCGCTTCACTCCCGCCCGGCACGCGCCCTCGCCGGCCTCGCCGCCGCCCTCGCGGTAACAACCGCGCTGCTCGTCCCGGCGAGCGCGAGCGCACAGGAGATCACGCTGCGCGCCGTCAGCGCCTTCCCGGAAAACAGCATTTATGTCACGCGCTTCGTCAAGTGGATCGAGCAGGTCAACAAGGAGGGCAAGGGCACGCTGCAGATCAACTTCATCGGCGGCCCCAAGGCCATCCCGACCTTCGAGATGGGCAATGCGGTCAAGACCGGCGTGGTCGACATCGGTCTTTCCACCGGCGCCTTCTACACCAACCTGATGCCCGAGGCCGATGCGCTGAAAATGGCGCAGGTCACCGTGGCCGAGCAGCGCAAGAACGGCGCCTTCGAACTGATCAACGAGATCTGGGCGAAAAAAGCCAACATGTACTACCTCGGCCGGCCGATCGAGCACCAGCCCTTTCATTTGTACCTCAACAAGAAAATCGACAAGCCCGATCTCACCGGCATGAAGATCCGCATCACGCCGGTGTACCGCGACTTTTTCCAGGCGCTGGGCGCCAACGTCATCGTCACGCCACCAGGTGAGGTCTACACCGCGCTCGAGCGCGGCGTGATCGACGGCTACGGCTGGCCGATAGGTGGAATTTTCGACTCCAACTGGCAGGAAAAAACCAAGTTCCGCGTCGACCCGGGCTTTTACAACGCCGAGGTGTCGGTGGTGATGAACCTTGACGTCTGGAAGAAACTCACCGCCCCGCAGCGCGCCTACCTGCAAAAGCAAGTGCTCGCCATGGAGGCGCTGAACGTGGACTGGCTGCGCAACAACGAGGAAGAAACCAAACGCCAGGCCGCCGCCGGCATCCAGGTCATCAAGTTCGACGCCGCAACCAGCAAGCAGTATTACGACAAAGCCTACGAAGTGGGCTGGGCCGGCGCCATCAAGGCCAGCCCCGAGTACGGCGAAAAGCTGAAAAAAGCGCTGAGCAGGTAAACATCAGAGTAGCCGTCATTGCGAGCGCAGCGAAGCAATCCCGTCGCGTTTGCGACGCCCGCAGCAAAGCGACGAGATTGCTTCGTCGCTTTGCTCCTCGCAATGACTTGAACTGTTTTTAATGGCATTGAGCCGCACCCGTCCGCCTCAGGGCGATGCCAATTCAGGACTCATGGAAAAACTCTCCGCTGCATTTGGCAGGTTGCTCGACGCGCTGGCGCTTAGCGCCTGTGTCGTGTTGTTCCTGATGATGCTGATGATTTGCGCCGACGTGCTGCTGCGCAACCTGGCGCTCATCCCGGGCCTGCGCGGGCTCGCCTGGTCGAACGAGATATCGGAGAGCATGTTGTACCTGATCACCATGCTGGTGGCGCCGTGGATTTTGCGCCGCGGCCAGCATATCCGCGTCGACATCCTGCTGGCGGTCATTCCCAGGCACATTGCCTGGTATTGCGAATGGGTCGCCGACTTCCTCGCCCTCGCCTGCTGCCTGATCATCATGGTCTACGGCTTCAGCGCGGCGGCGAGCAGCTACAAATCCGGCTCGATGGTCATCAAGACCCTGGTGACGCCCGAATGGTGGGCGCTCACGCCGTTGCCCGTTGCCTTCGCGCTGCTGGCCATTGAAGTGCTGTTCCGCATGCAGCGCCTCTACAACGGACCGCGCCGTCCGCGCGACGACGCGGTGTCGGCGGCATGAACCCCGTGGCCCATTCTCAAACCACACCAATGTCATTGCGAGCGCAGCGAAGCAATCTTGTCGCGGCTGCGCAGACCACGGACTTGCGACGAGATTGCTTCGGCGCTTCGCGCCTGGCAATGACAGGACAAACAGGGACGCGTGCATGAGCTGGCAGGCGGCGGCGTGGCTGATGCTCGGCGGCTCGACCGTGCTGATTTTTATCGGCCTGCCGGTGGCGTTTTGTTTTCTGGTCATCAACCTTGTCGGTGCCTGGCTGTTTTTGGGCGGCGAACCGGGCATGGTGCAACTGGCGCGCTCCAGCGTCGCCTCGGTCACCAGTTTTTCACTGACGCCCATTCCACTTTTTGTGCTGATGGGCGAGATCCTGTTCCATACCGGACTTGCGGTCAAAGTCATAGACGGCATTGAACGGCTGATCCACCAGGTGCCCGGGCGCCTGGCGGTAGTCGCCGTCGTGGCGGGCACGGTGTTCTCGGCGATTTCCGGCTCGACCATCGCCACCACAGCCATGCTGGGCAGCCTGATGCTGCCGGTGATGCTCAAACGCGGCTACCACCCGACCATGGCGGCCGGCCCCATCATGGCCATAGGCGCGGTGGACATGCTGATCCCGCCCTCGGCACTCACGGTGCTGCTCGGAAGCCTGTCGGGCATTTCCATTTCCAAGCTGCTGATCGGCGGCGTGGTGCCCGGATTGCTGCTGTCGCTGGCCTTTGTCGTGTACATCGTGGTGCGCGTCAAAATGAACCCCTCCCTCGCGCCGCGCTCTGAAATCCAGGAATACACCGGCTGGGAAAAGCTGCGACCGTTTTTCCAATACGTGCTGCCGCTGGTGTCGATATTCGCCATCGTCGTCGCCTCGATGTCGGCCGGTTGGGCCACGCCCACCGAGTCGGCTGCCATAGGCGCATTCGCCACGCTGGCCCTCGCCCTCGCCTACCGCGCCCTGTCACTGCACAACCTGACCCAGGCACTGCGCGGCACGGCCGGCATCTCGGGCATGATCCTGTTCATCATCGTCGGCGCCACCACCTTCTCGCAAATCCTGTCCTTTTCGGGCGCATCCAACGGCATGGTGCAGATGATCACGGGACAGGGCCTGCCGCCGATGGTGGTGATCGCCGGGATGATGCTGATACTCATATTCCTCGGCATCTTTGTCGACCAGGTCAGCATGATGATGATCACACTGCCCATATTCATGCCGGTGGTGCAGGCCTTCAACATCGACCTTGTCTGGTTCGGCGTGATGTTTCTCATCTGCATGCAGCTCGGGCTGCTGCTGCCGCCGCACGGCATGCTGCTGATGACCATGAAGGGCGTGGCGCCGCCGCAGGTCACCATGGCGCATATTTTCCAGGCGGTGACGCCTTACGTACTGATGAGCATTGTTGTGCTTATCCTGGTGTTTTTCATTCCCGCGGTGGCCGTGTGGCTGCCAGGGCTTATCGGTTGAACAAGCAGAACAGGTAAAAAAATGGAACGTTCGTTTTCTGAAGAGGTGGAGCTGCTCAAACTCGGCGAAGGCGCCACTTTCCACGGCGAGGGCATTCTTGCCGTGACCAAAGCCTTGCTGCAGTCGGGCGTGTCCTATGTCGGCGGCTATCAGGGCGCGCCGGTGTCGCACATGATGGATGTGCTCAATGACGCACGCGACATCATGGACGAGCTGGGCATACACATCGAGACCAACGCCTCGGAAGCCGGTGCGGCGGCCATGCTGGGCGCCTCGATCAATTACCCGATCCGCGGCGCGGTGACGTGGAAATCCACGGTGGGCACCAATGTCGCCTCAGATGCCCTGTCCAATCTCGCCTCGGCCGGCGTCAAGGGCGGCGCACTGATTGTTATCGGCGAGGACTACGGCGAGGGCTCATCCATCATCCAGGAGCGCACCCACGCCTTTGCCACCAAATCACAGATGTGGCTGCTCGACCCGCGCCCCAACCTGTCCACCATCACCACCATGGTGGAAAAAGGCTTTGAACTGTCGGAGGCGTCGAACACGCCGGTGTTCCTTGAACTGCGCATCCGCGCCTGCCATGTGCACGGCAGCTTCCAGACCAAGGCCAACAAACGCCCCTTGGTGTCGACGCGCGATGCGCTGGAGAACCCGGACTTCGATTACAGCCGCATCTGTCTGCCGCCGGCGACATACGCCCAGGAAAAACACAAGATAGAGGTGCGCTGGCCGGCGGCGGTGAAATTCATCCGTGAGCACAAACTCAACGAATTCTTCGACGGTGAATTGGGCGACACCGGCATCATCTGCCAGGGCGGGCTTTACAACGCCACCATCCGCGCCCTGCAGCAACTGGGACTGGCCGACGCCTTCGGCGCGACGCGCATCCCGATTTACTGCCTCAACGTCACCTACCCGCAGATCCCAGAGGAGATTGTGCAGTTTTGCACCGGCAAACGCTCGGTGCTGATCGTCGAGGAGGGCCAGCCGGCCTATATCGAGGAATCCATTCTCGCCACGCTGCGCCGCCATGAAGTCAACGGCACGCGCATCTACGGCAAGGAGGCGGGCAAAAAAGACAATGTGGTGTTCCCGCTTGCCGGCGAGTACACCGGCGAGACTGTGCTCAACGGCGTGGCGCGCTTCATCGAGGCGGCGGCGCCGCGCGGACTGGACGTATCCCACGCCCGCGGCACCTATGAGCAGCTGGTGTCATCGAAGAAAAAGGCCGCCGACATGCTGGGCATCCCGGTGCCGTCGCGCCCGCCCGGGTTTTGTGTCGGCTGCCCCGAACGGCCGGTGTTCTCGGCGATGAAACTGGTCGAGCGCGACCAGGGCAAGCTGCACATCTCGGCCGACATCGGCTGCCACCTGTTTTCGACGCTGCCGCCATTTAACATCGGTAACACCGTGCTGGGCTACGGCCTTGGCCTCGCCTCTAATTCGGCCATCGATCCGCTGTTCTCGCGCCGCACCGTGACCATCATGGGCGACGGCGGCTTCTGGCACAACGGCCTCACCTCGGGTATCGCCAACGCGGTGTTCAACCGCGACGACGGCATACTGGTGATCATGAAAAACGGCTACACCTCGGCCACCGGCACGCAGAACATTCCGTCCTCGCCCCACCAGAGCGAGCACAAGTCGACGGACATGGGCATAGAGCGCACGCTCAAGGGCCTGGGCGTGACCTGGATGAAGACCGTCAACAACTACCACATCACCGACATGGCAAAGACACTGCGCGACGCCATGAACAGCTCCTACCAGGGCCTCAAGGTGATCATCGCCGAGGGCGAGTGCCAGCTCGAGCGCCAGCGCCGCATCAAGCCGGTCAACGCCGCCAAGCTCAAGCGCGGCGAGCGCGTGCTGCGCACGCGCTTCGGTGTCGATGAGGACACCTGCTCGGGCGACCACTCCTGCATCCGCCTGTCGGGCTGCCCCTCACTCACCCTCAAGGCCTCAAGCGACCCACTCAAGGTCGATCCGGTGGCGCACGTGAACAACGACTGCGTCGGTTGCGGCTTGTGCGGCGAGGTGTCGCACGCCGCCATCCTGTGCCCCAGTTTTTACCGCGCCGAAATCGTGCAAAACGCCAGTGCCTGGGATCGCCTCAAGGCGCGCCTGCGCGGGCGCTTCATCAATCTGCTGCAACCCGCATGAACGGTGACATCATGACCCAAACCAAAACGCTGCCAGAGCGCCCGCTTACGATCCTTGTCGCCGCCCTTGGCGGCGAAGGCGGCGGCGTGCTCGCCGACTGGATCATCGCCGCGGCCACCGCACAGGACTTTCCGGTGCAGTCGACCTCAATACCGGGCGTGGCGCAACGCACCGGTGCCACCACCTATTACGTCGAACTTTATCCGGCGTGCAACAGTGAGCTGGGCGGCCGCCGTCCGGTGATGACCCTTACCCCGGCACCCGGATACGTCGACGTCATGGTCGCCTCCGAACTGCTCGAAGCTGGCAGGGCCATGTTGAACGGCTTTGTCACCTCGGAGCGCACCACACTGATCGCCTCCAACCATCGCATCTACACGACAGTAGAAAAAATGCAAATGGGCGACGGCCGCTTTGACAGCGACAAGATCGTCAACGCCGCCGGCGAACTGGCCAAGCGCGCCATCCTGTTCGACATGGCCGAGATCGCAACGCGCTCGGGCACGGTGATCAGCGCGGTGATGTTCGGCGCACTGGCCGGCTCGGGTGCACTGCCGCTGCCGCGCACCGCCTGCGAGGACGCAATTCGCAAGATGGGCAAGGGCGCCGAAGCCAGCCTGCGCGGTTTTGCCGCCGGCTTCGACCATGCCGAGGCCGGAACCCGCCGGGGACATACACTGGAGACGCCCGTCTGGCGCGGCTCTCCAGCCGATCGCGTGCGCGCCGCCTTCCCCGCACCAACGCACAAGATGCTCGAGGAAGGCGTCGCGCGGTGCACCGACTTTCAGGACAAGGCTTACGCCGAGCTCTACCTGGACCGCCTCGAACCGGTGTTGCGGCTCGATGGCGACGAGTACAAACTGACCAGCGAGACCGGCCGCTTTCTTGCGCTGTGGATGTGTTACGAGGACGTCATCCGTGTCGCCGACCTGAAATCGCGCAAAAGCCGCTTCGAACGCGTGCGCAAGGAAGTGCAGGCCAAGACCGACGAGCCGGTGCACATCATCGAATACCTCAAACCCGGCGTTGAGGAAATGGCGGCACTGCTGCCCGGCCCGCTGTCGCGGGGGCTTCTGCGCTTTGCCAAAAAACACAGCCTCACGCACAAGCTGAACATCGGCCTGTACGTAAAAACCACCAGTATGTTCGGCTTCCTGATGCTGCGCAGCCTCGCCTGGCTGCGTCCGCTGCGGCGCATCACGGCGCGCTACGGCGAGGAACAGGCTTTGATCACGCGCTGGGTCGCGGCGATCACCGGCGCCGCGGCACGCAGCCCGGCTGCAAACAACGCGCTGGCCCTGGAAATCGCGCTATGCGGCCGCCTGATCAAGGGCTATGGCGACACACACCGCCGCGGCAAGGACAATTTCCTGCGCATCCTTGACACCATCGTCCTCGACAACACCGTCAACGGCGCCAACTTCAGCAGCGACCAGGCACGCGCGGAGGCAATACGCAAGGCACGCGAGGCGGCGCTGGCCGACCCCGAAGGCCGCGCGCTGGAGAGTTCGCTCGCTACCCACGGCATCACGCCGCTGCCACCCAAGGCCAAGACCATTCAGTTCATGAAGCGGCCTGCGGCCAACAAGGCGACCTGAACCATGACCCAGCCCGTCATTGCGAGCGCAGCGAAGCAATCTTGTCGCCATACAACAGCTGTCCTGTTGGCGACCAGATTGCTTCGTCGCTTTGCTCCTCGCAATGACATTGGTGGATGTTGTTCCAAGACTCGCTTTTAGTCATGGAACGCGCCTTCGCCTCTGAAATCGAGTCGCTCAAAAGCGGCCTTCGACGCCAAGCAAAGCCGCGTAGACATGACGCACGTAGACGTGACGAACGCAGTCATTGCGAGGAGCAAAGCGACGAAGCAATCTCCCCGCCCTCGTGCCTCTGTCGCCACTCTACGAGATTGCTTCGCTGCGCTCGCAATGACAGCGAGTGCTTAAATATGGAACGCTCCTTCGCCTCTGAAATCGAGTCACTCAAACTGGGTGAGGGGCTGTTACGAAAAGGGGGCGATGCCCCCTTTAAATCCCCCGAGTCAGTCGGATAAAGGCGATACGCGTCTATGGAACGTTCCTTCTCCGCCGAAATCGAGTCACTCAAACTGGGTGAGGGTGAGGTCTTTCACGGCGAGGGCATACTCGCCGTGACCAAGGCCTTGCTGCAATCGGGCGTATCTTATGTCGGCGGCTATCAGGGCGCGCCGGTGTCACATCTGCTCGATGTTATGGTGCAGGCGCGCGACTACCTTGATACGCTGGGCGTGCATGTGGAGGCCTGCACCAACGAGGCCTCGGCCGCGGCCATGCTGGGCGCATCGATCAATTACCCGGCGCGCGGCGCGGTGACCTGGAAGTCCGTGGTCGGCACCAACGTCGCCTCCGATGCGCTTACCTACCTCTCCACGGCCGGCGTGGTCGGCGGTGCACTCATCGTTCTGGGCGAGGACTACGGCGAGGGGGCCAGCATCGCCCTGGAACGCAGCCACGCCTTTGCCATGAAATCGCAGATGTGGATGCTCGACCCGCGCCCCAACCTCACCACCATCGTCAACATGGTGGACAAGGGCTTTGCCCTGTCCGAGGCGACCAATTCGCCGGTGATGATGGAGTTGCGCATACGCGCCTGCCATCTTCACGGCAGCTTTGTCGCCCGCGACAATGTCGCTCCCGCCGTATCAACCCGCCACCGACTCGACGGGCCGCCTGCGTTCAACTACGACCGCCTGTCCCACCCCCCTGCAACCTTCAAGCAGGAAAAGCTCAAGGCCGAGGTGCGCATGCCGGCGGCAAGGCGCTTTATCGCCGAACACAAGCTCAACGAGACCTTCGCCGGCGATGAGGCGGGGCTGGGGATCATTTGCCAGGGCGGCCTGTACAACAACCTGCAGCGCGCCCTGCATCTACTGGGACTTGCCGATGACTTCGGCAACAGCCGTATCCCGATACTCGCGCTCAACGTCGTCTATCCGCTGGTGCCGGACGAAATCACCGGCTTTTGCAAGGGCAAGCGCGCCGTGATCGTGGTTGAGGAGGGCATGCCCGAGTACATCGAGCAGGACATCGCCACGACACTGCGCCGCGCCGCCAGCGAGCCGGGGCTGGAGCACCTCACCCATACGCAATTGCACGGCAAAGACATGCTCGCCATGGCCGGCGAATACACCTCGGAGGTCATCGTGCGCGGCCTTGCGCGCTTTGTCGCAAAGCACGCCGCCCACCTCGACACCTCGGCCGGCATGCGCTGGCTCGAGAGCGTGGATGCCGTGCGCTCGCGTGCGGGCGCCCTGATCGGCGCCGTCCTGCCGGCACGGCCGCCGGCCTTTTGCATCGGCTGTCCGGAACGGCCGGTATTTGCGGCGATGAAGCTTGCCAAGCGCGACATCGGTGAACTGCATGTCTCGGCTGACATCGGCTGCCACTCCTTCGCCACCTTCGAGCCCTTCTCGCAGGGCAACACCATACTGGGTTACGGCATGAGCCTCGCCAGCGCGGCCGGCGTTGGCCCGATGATGGCGCGCCGGCCCATGGCCATCATGGGCGACGGTGGCTTCTGGCATAACGGCATGCTCTCGGGCGTGGCCTCCAACCTGCTCAACGGCGGGGACGCGGTGCTGGTGATCATGAAAAACGGCTACACCTCGGCCACCGGCACGCAAGAGGTGGTCTCGACGCCCGATGCCTCGGCGCGCGATCTGGCGCAAGAAAAAAGCGCCGTACACAGCGACCGCAGCATAGAGAACACCCTGCGCGGGGCGGGCGTGACCTGGCTGCGCAACGTCTATACCTACAAGGTGTCCGAGATGGCGCAGACGCTGCGCGAGGCCTTCGCCTCGAGGGAGCCTGGCCTCAAGGTCATCATCGCCGAAGCCGAGTGCCAGCTCGAGCGCCAGCGGCGCATCCGCCCCATCCTCGCGGGGCTCCTAAAACGCGGCGAGCGCGTGGTGCGCACGCGCTTTGGCGTGGATGAGGACACCTGCTCGGGCGACCACTCCTGCATACGCCTTTCGGGCTGCCCCTCGCTGACGGTCAAGCCCTCATCCGACCCGCTCAAGGTCGATCCGGTCGCACATGTGAACAACGCCTGCGTCGGCTGCGGCCTGTGTGGCGAGGTGGCCCATGCGGCCGTCCTGTGCCCGAGCTTTTACCGCGCCGAAATCGTGCAAAACGCCGGCGCCTGGGACCGCATCAAGGCGAAACTGCGCGGCGCCTTTATCGGACTTTTGCAGCCGGCCTGAAACCGCCGCAGCCGGACGCGTTAAACTGCCTGACTTTTCGCATCGGCGCGGCCTGAACGTTGGCGCAGCCCGAACGTCGGCGCAGCCTGAGCATCGGCATCGCCGCTTTTTGCAATCGAAACGGAATCCCGCATGACCAAAATTTTCACCGTCGAATATCCCATCCTGTTCTCGCATTGCGACCCGGCAGGGATTGCCTATTTCCCGCGGCTGTTTGACCTGCTGCATCAGGCCATGGAAGCCTGGTTCAACGACGGGCTGGACGAACCTTATGCCGATTTTCTGATGAAAAAGCGCATGGGTGCGCCCACTGTGAGCATGCAGTGCGACTTCATCAGTCCGGCCTTTTTTGGCGACAAGCTGAAAATCGAACTTTCCGTCGTACGCATCCGTAACAGTGCCATCGACCTCGCCTACCACGCCACCATCGCAGAGCGTGTCTGCCTCAAGGCACGTCACAGCATTTGTATTTTCTCGCTCGAGACCTACAAGGCCGTTCCTGTCCCCGAGGCACTGCGCGAGCGTATGCAGGCTTTTGTTGCGCAAACCGCAGAAACGGCACCGCAAACCGTGCCAACCCCGTCCAATCCATGAGCCCGAACAGGCTGACAGGTCGATTGGCCAGTCAAGGTTGCGGCACGCGCAACTAAGGCGGAAAATCAATTTTTTGGTCTACCCGCAGCATCACCCGCAAGGAGGAACCATGTCTGCAGTCCTGCAACCCAATGTCGCCGCCGAACGCAAGGCGTTTTACGACAAGATCGACAAGGCCAACGTCACCCCGCTGTGGGAGGTGCTGCACAACCTGGTCACGCCCACGCCCAACACGCCGTGCAAGCCCTACCTGTGGAAGTGGGACACGGTCTGGCCGTGGATCCAGGAGTCCGGCAAGCTGATCACCGCCAAGGAAGCCGAGCGCCGCGTGCTGATCCTGGAGAACCCGGGCCTGCGCGGCCAGTCGCGCGTCACCCACAGCCTGTATGCCGGCCTGCAGCTGATCCTGCCCGGCGAGGTCGCCCCGGCGCACCGCCACTCGCAGTCGGCGCTGCGCTTCATCCTCGACGGCGCCGGCGCCTACACCGCGGTGGACGGCGAGAAGGTGATCATGAACGTCGGCGACTTCGTGATCACGCCGTCCTGGTGCTTCCACGACCACGGCAACGATTCCGACAAGCCCATGGTCTGGCTGGACGGCCTGGACGTGCCCATCGTCGAGCTGCTGGACGCGCAGTTCCTGGAGCGCGGCGCAGAGGAAAGCCAGCACACCACCAAGACCGCCGGCGTGAACTTGGCGATGTTCGGCAACACCATGAAGCCGCTGGAGTACAAGCACCACTCGCAGACCTCGCCGCTGTTCTGGTATCCCTACGGCCGCACGCGCGAGGCGCTGGACGTGATCCGCAAGGGCCAGGAC
>CAMDRY010000054.1 GCA_945906975.1 Bordetella parapertussis
CCAAAAAGAATAACCGATCGAATACAGACCCGCGGCAGCCATGTTCACCGAGCAAAAGCCGCCGTGCGCCGCCCAGTTCGGCGTGCCGAACTGCTGCGCCCACAGCCCCGTCAAGGCCTGCATCTGGTCGCGGCCTGTAAAGAACGCCAGCTTTTTCGGATCGGTGGACCGAATATGCGCCAGGCGTTTGGTCAGCATATCGAGGGCGTCATCCCAGGAAATCGGCACGAACTCCCCCGCCCCGCGCTCGGAACCGGGCTTGCGCATCATCGGACCGGTCAACTTGGCCTTTGAGTACTGCTTCATGATGCCCGCCGAGCCCTTGGCGCACAGGACGCCCTGATTTACCGGATGGTCCCGGTTCCCTTTAATGAACCGCACCCGCCCGTCAACGAGCGTCACGTCGATACCGCAACGGCAGGCACACATATAGCAGGTGGTTTTCTTCACCACCTGCTTTGAGCTGTCTTCAAATTTAATCGGTTGGTTGCGGGTTTTGATCATTGATAGTCCAGTTTCGTACCGGCTGCGTCTAACCCCGAAGCTTAACAGCGCACGCCCGCTGAAAGGGTGACTAAGCGTGTTTTTACCGCGAAGAAACCGAAGTATCCACCGCAGACGCGGTGCAACGCGTTGACCGATGTGATCCTGCATTGGCAAACCGCGCCAGGTCACAGGCTTCGATTGGACTTACTTTTCAAAATGAGTTAATGGGAGCCCATTCAGCCCTTATTTTCGATGAAAGTTGGAATCAAAACAGGAGTTCGGATTACTATGCGATGCATACGCGCGCGCCCGGGCGCCGTTTGCCATACAACACCCGCACAGTAGAAATGCCACGATGTTCCGCAGGAAACGAGGCGATAACCCACGTATTTCGTCGCGCCAGAATTACCGGGCAAACTCATTGGCCTGGCCCGTACCGGTAAATCCAATGCACCCTGCTTCCGCGCGGCTCAAACCCTGAACTGAACAATGCTAGCCCGCAATATCGCAAGTCCACGTTTATCATTACTCATGCGCAGAATTCCATTACTTCGTTGGTCAACTGAATTGCGCCGCCCGGGCGCAGCGCGCGCCGATGCCCTCGCCGGTCTGACCGGCGCAATTGTCGTATTGCCTCAGGGGCTTGCATTCGCCACCTTGGCGGGCATGCCGCCGCAATACGGTCTGTATTCGGCCATGGTGCCGTGCATCGTGGCGGCTGTATTTGGTTCAAGCCGGCTGATGGTCACGGGTCCGGCCAACGCCATTTCCCTCATGACGCTCGGACTGATATCGCCGCTGGCCTTGCCCGGCTCGGCCGACTATGTTGCACTGGTGCTCACACTGAGCTTCATGGTTGGCATGACACAACTCCTGCTCGGCCTGGCCCGCGCCGGACGCCTGGTCGAGATGGTGCCCCACTCCGTGGTCGTCGGGTTTACCGCCGGCGCTGCAATTTTGATCATCAACAGCCAACTCGGCCCCGCACTTGGCATAGATTTACCACGAGGGCTGTCCATCTCGGCCAATCTCCAGGCCCTGTTCACGCAAGCCGCAACATATTCCTTCATCGCAATCGCGACATGTTTGGCCACCGTCGTGCTTTGCGTCATGTGGCGCCCCTGGAATCGCGTTGTGCCAGCCCTGCTTATCGGCATTCTCGGCGGCACCGCAATCGGTCACGCGGGAATGCATCTCATGGCGGATAGTGCGATGCTCAAGATGGTCGCCCCGATACCAAGCGGATGGCCGCCATTTTCAATGCCACGACTCTCCACTGAAACACTCATGTCGCTGGCTATTCCAACCCTGACCATGACGCTCATCGCACTGACCGAGGCCATGGCGATCGCCCGTTCGGTTGCGCTGAAAAACAATGACAAACTCGATGGCAACCAGGAGATGATCGGACAGGGTATGGCCAACCTTGCCGGCTCGTTCTTTTCGGCCTATCCCTCAAGCGGATCTTTCAACCGCTCCGGAGTCAATGTCGATTCGGGTGCGAAAACACCGATGGCGGCCATATTCGCCGCCGCGTTCCTTGTCGTTATTCTGATGCTGGTTTCCCCATTTGCGACGTTGCTGCCACTTTGCGTCGTCTCGGCCTTGCTTTTTGTCGTGGCGTGGGGACTGATCGATATCGGGGAAATAAAACGCATCTGGCGCTTCGAAAAACATCAGCGCCTGCCGCTTTTGATCACCGGCCTGGCAACGGTGACAATATCGCTCGAGTGGGCGATTCTCCTTGGCGTCACAGCCGCGATCGTGCAGAAACGGTTTTTTAAATCCATCTGATGCCCTTTGCGTCTGAAAATGGTGGGGCGCCTGCACCAGGCTCATGGCAGAAAAATAAGCGGGCGACAGGGCCAATGGCTGCAAAAGGGCGCCAGACGGGCATTTCCAGCCTCCTCCTGGGCGGGCTGGCGCGAGCGACTCAGCCGAAATATGCCTCGCGCACGCTGGCGTTTTCGGCCAGTTCGCGGGCGCTGCCTGCGGCCACCACCCGCCCCTGCGACAACACATAACCGAAATCGGCAATGGCCAGCGTCTGATGGACGTTTTGCTCGACCAGAAGCACGGTAATGCCGAGCTCTCGAATGCGCCTGATCACGCTGAAGTTTTCCTTGACCAGTCGCGGCGACAAGCCAAGGGAGGGCTCGTCAACGAGCAGCAGCTTGGGCTCACCCATCATGCCGCGTCCGATGGACAGCATCGCCTGCTCCCCGCCGGACATCGTTCCGGCCAGCTGCGCGGCGCGCTCCTCGAGCCGTGGAAATATCGCCAGCACGCGCTTCAGCCTTGCGGCGATCTTGCCCGAATCAGACTCCTGGTAGGCTCCCAGGCGAAGGTTTTCCACCACCGTCAGTTTTGGAAACACCTTACGCCCCTCTGGAATACAGGCAAGCCCGGCCCCCACGATCCGATGCGTCGGCATGTCCGTCAGGTCGGTGCCGTCGAACACCACGCGACCGCGCCGCGGTGGCGTCAGCCCCAGAATGGCCCGAATCAAGGTGCTCTTACCCGAACCATTGGAGCCCAAAATACAGGTGATGCTGCCCGACTCGATGGTCAGCGACACATCCTGCAAAACGTCGGCCTTGTCATAGCCGGCGAAAACGTTCTCCACACTGAGCAGGATCCCCATGTCTATTCGGTCCCCAGATAGGCCATCTGCACCTGCGTATCCGCCGCAATGTGCGCATATGGCCCTTCGCATATTTTCTGGCCGTAATTGAGCACGACGCAACGCTCTGTTATGCGTTCAATGACATTCATCTCGTGCTCAATAATAATGATCGCCAATCCGGGCATGCTGGCGCGAACCTTTAGGATGTCATCCATCAGTTCCCGCGTTTCTTCGTGGGTCATGCCGGCTGAAGGCTCGTCTAGCAACAGCAGGGTCGGTTCGCTGATCAGCGCGCGGCAGATCTCGATCCTGCGCCGGTCAATCATGTTCACCGCGCCGGCGGGATCAAAAAGCCGCTCAGCCAGAGACGCGCTAAATGAGCTGACGAGGGCATGCGCCCGCGCGTACTGCGCCTCGAATTGCACGCGGAACGCCTTGCGCTGGAAAATATTGAACCATAGCCCGTGGTTCAATTGCCTATGGTTGCCGACCATCAGATTGTCAAAAATGGACAGGGGAAGGCAAAGCCGCGAGCGCTGGAAGGTGCGCGTTACGCCGGCCTGGTAAATATCCGGGGCACTCATACGCGCGAGATCAAGGCCGCGGTAATCGACACGTCCCTCGCTCGCCTTGTAGATGCCGGTTATGACGTTGAAAAAGGTCGTCTTCCCCGAACCATTCGGTCCGATGAGACCGAGAATTTCACCGCTGTTGACGCTCAGGTTAAGCGCGTTCAACGCCACCAGTCCGCCGAAACGCATGGTGAGGCCGTCGCAGGCGAGCAAGGTGCTCACAGCTTGCGTCCCGGAAAATAATTACGCACCTGCCGCGGCATCAGGCCGTCCGGCTTGAACAACAGAATGAGAATGACCAGGCCGGCATAGAGCAGCAGGCGGTACTCCTGGATGAACTGCAGCTTCTCCGGCAGCATCAGCACAATCGCGGCGGCCACTGCGAGCCCCCAGGGGTTGCCGAGGCCACCCAGTATCACGATGGAAACAAGGATGAGCGAATCGCCGAAGGTGAAGGCATTGGGCGCTACGAATCCGATCATCATGGCATAGACCGACCCGGCCATGCCGGCCAGGAAGTTGCCTATGGTGAAGGCGGTTATTTTCCAGCGCGCGATATTCATGCCGAAGGCCGCACACGCAGTTTCGTCGAGGCGCACCGCGTCCAGATTGACGCCGATCCAGGATCGCTCCAGGCGCCGCACCAGCATGAACGCCAACGCCGCCATCGCCAGCGCCAGCAGCACGTAATTGGCATAAAACGAGATTTCGGTCTCGCCAATCTGGATGCTGTCGTTGAGCTTCCAGCCGAGGATCTCCATGCCCGGCAACTTCATCCCCTGCGGCCCGCCGAGGGTATCGTTCACTTCGAGAAAGACGCGGAACAGGATGCCAAAGGCGATGGTGACGAGCGCCGCGTAATGACCATAGGTGCGCAACACCGGGAGGATCAGCAAGGAACCGATACCGGCGGCCATCGCCCCCGCAACCAGAACAATGACAAGATGCGGTGTCGCGGTTTGGCTGGCCAACACCGCCGCGGTGTAGCAGCCGATGCCGAAGAACGCCGCTCCGGCGAAATTGACCACGCCCGCATAGCCAAATTGCAGGTTCAACCCAAGGCATACCACGACATAGAGGAGCACGGTCGCCAGCATTAGCAGGGGAAAATGCTGGTCGTAGAACAGTCCCGTGATCAACAGCACGCCGGCCAGCACTGCGGCGTTACCCTTGCCACCATGGCCAGCGAATGAGGCCGCGGCACGCGCATTCCAGCCCAAGCGCCCGAGCACAAAAAGCACCATCACCGCGCCCAGCGTCAGCCCCATCACCGCCCACTGGCTCTCGGCATGCAGGAAGAACACGGCGAAGACCGTGATGGCAGCCACGCTCAACAGCGCGGGCGCCGCCGCGCTTGCGCTCAGCAGTCCGGCCAAGATGGCCCTGGCGTTTGTACCCACAGTCACACCCGCTCGCTTTTCTTCTCGGCGATGAGCCCGGTCGGGCGCCACGCCATGAAAATGATGACAACCGCGAAGGCGAACACATCCTTGTACGCGGTTGATGTCCCGGGGAACAAGGCCGGCAGGGTCACGGCACCGATGCTTTGCAGAGCCGAGAAAAGGAACCCGCCGAGAATCGCCCCGTAAATATTGCCCAGCCCGCCGATAACCGCGGCAGAAAATCCTATAACGCCCAGCAGCAGGCCGACGCCGAAATTGATCTCGTTGTAGTAAAGCCCGTTCATGACCCCGCCCAGCGCCGCCATGCCCGAACCGATGGCAAAGGTGAGCAGGACGATGAATTCGAAGTTAATGCCCATGATGCGTGCCGTCTCCGCGTCCTGCGCGACTGCGCGGATCGCCAGGCCGAGCTTGGTGCGGGTGATCAGCAGGTGAACGGCGACGATGGCCGCAAGTCCGGCCAACAGCAGGATGAGACTGTCCGCCCGCAAGGTAAAACTGCCCAGGCTGAGCGAATCGGTAGGCAGCAGGCGCGGATACGGTTTGGGGTTCGAGCCCTGGGGATAGAAAAGGCGCACGGACTCGCGCAACACCGAGCCTAGCATCAGTGTGATAAGCAGCGTGTTGAGCGGCGGCGCCAGGCGCAGCGGCAACACCAGGTACTTGGCGATCAGTGCGCCGAGCAGCGCCATCGACAGGGTCGCCGCCAGCGTCATCACCAACAACTGCGCCAGGGGCGAATCGACGCCGAGCGCCTGCAGGCCCAGATAAGTCGCCAGACCGGCGAAGGCGCCCACCATCAGCACATCCCCATGGGAGAACTTGATCACGTCAAGTACGCCGAAAAACAGCGTGAATCCGACCGCCACGATGGCGTAGATCATCCCGAGCATCAACCCGTTAAAAATATACTGGGAAAGCTGGCCTAGATCCATGGAATGGCGTTAGCGCGGGATATAAAGAAAGAAGAGAGGAACTGCGGCGGGCGCGCAACATGCGCACCGACTTCGAAACCAGCCGGTTGACGTTCCCGTCGAGAAACATCGGGAAAGCGGGTTGCGTGCGGGTGTAGCCGCCCGCAACCGGTGCAAAACGTCTTGCCGACCTTTGACTGGTCGAACTTAGGCCTATTGCCCCTTTAGCTTGCGCTTGCCGGAGCCATACTCGCTGTCCTCCCACACCACCCATTTGCCGTCCTGGACGACGTACTTGGTGATGAGGGGCACGATGTTCTGGCCATGGTCGTCAAAGGTCACCTTGCCGATGATCGAATCCCGGTCCTTGGTCTTGCGCAATTCGCCGGCAACCTTTTTACGGTTCGGTCCCACCTTTTCAACCGCGTCCATGATCAGGTTTGCCGCGGCGAAGGCAAACGGACCATAGGCCTCGGGGCCCTCGTTGTATTTCTGCTGCGAATACTTGCCGGTGAAGAACAGTCCGCCGGGAAGTTTTTCCCAGGGCGCCCCTTCGACAAAAGACAGGGAGCCTTCGGCGAGTTGCTTGCCAAGCCCCTCGATGAAAGCATCGGATTTTATTCCCGAGGTGCCCTCAAACACGGCGCTCAATCCCTGCTTGTCCATTTGCGAGCGGATGCGCACGCCCAGCGGTGTGAGTCCGCCGAAGAAAATGACCTCCGGCTTGAGTTCCTTCGCCTTGGTCAGTTCCGTGGTGAAATCCTGCTGGTCCGCGGTAACGCCAAAGGTGCCGACGATCTGCCCGCCATTTTTCTTCAGGTATTCGCTGAAGTACTGGTTGTGCCCCTTGCCGTAGTCGGTGGTGTCATGGATTACCACCCATTTCTTGTACTTCATGCCTGCCATGAATTTCGCGGCAACCTCGTTCTGGTTGATCATGGTGCCGTTAACGCGGTGTATCTCGCCATACTTGTTGCCATAGGTAATCGAGGGCAGCACCGCCCCCCAAACCACCACCGGCAGGCCGAACTTGTGATACGTTTCCACCGTCGCCACCGCGGTGACTGAGCAGTAGTGGGTCACGCCACCGATGATGGAATTGTCCGCCGCCGCCTTGGTCGCCACCTGCACCGCGATATTGGGCTTGCACTCATCATCCAGGCTGACAAGTTCATAGGTATATTTGGCTTTGGGATCTTCGTTACGCAAGCGCACGGCAAGATCGGTCGAGTTGCGGCCGCCAATGCCGTTGGCCGAAACGCCCCCGGTCAAGGGTCCGATGAACACGAGCTTGACGGTCGGTTTTGCCTCGGCAAAGCCAACGCCGAGTGCGAGGCTCGCGCCGAACAGGGACAATAGTGCGTTTCGCTTGAAGTTCATCTTTTACTCCTGGGAAGACTGGGAAATTTACAACCGACTAGTGCGCCAGACCAAGCGCACTGCCCGATAGCCGCCAGAAAAGCGGCTCACCGCTGAGACTTTACGAAAAACCAAAGCACCAACAGCCATACGCACGTAAAAAAAGGGGCGAATGACAAGGACACGCCGGCAGTATCCCGAGTCCGCCCGATACAGTCAATCGACGATTGCCACATGCGCTGGTATTGACGCTCAGTCGCCCTTGATGTTCGCGGCGCGCACCAGCTTGGCCAGAGCATCGAACTCCGTGCGGCAAAGACGCCCCATTTCCTCGACTGTGCTCGTTTTCACCGCAATACCCTGCTTGCTGAAGATGTCGCGCAATTCCGGCTCAGACAACACGCTACGCAGCTCGGCGCTATATCTGGCGACCACGTCCGCCGGAATGCCCGCCGGCCCCCAAAACGCAAACCAAGGCTCGCCATTGAAGCCCGACACCCCCTGCTCGTGCAGCGAAGGCAAATCGGGAAAGAGCGGCGAGCGCTCGCGCATCGAGCCGCCCAGCACACGCACGCGTCCGTCCTTGGCCATGCCGGTCGCCACGTGAATGGGCATGAACATGGTCGGGATCTGGCCGCCCAGCAGGTCGTTGAACGCCGGCGCAGATCCTTTGTAGGGAATATGGGTCATTTGCAGGCCCGCAATGAGCTTTAGTTGCTCCATAAACAAGTGATGGTAGGTGCCATTTCCGGGAGAACCGTAATTCATGCCCGGATTTGCTTTGGCATAGGCCACAAACTCGCGCACATTGGAGACGGGCACCGCGCTGTGCACCACCAGGGCGAAGTTGTTATTGGCGATCAGGCCGATAGGCTGAAACGCCTGGATGATGTCGAAGGGCAGGCTCGGAAAAAACAAGGGGAGCGTCAGCACGCTGGACACCATGACCTGCATGGTGTGCCCGTCTGGTACGGCCTTGGCCAGCGCCTCCATGCCTATGGCGCCGGCAGCACCGGCACGATTTTCAACAATGAAGGGCTGGTTCCAGCGCGCTTGCAAACGCGGGGCGAGCAGTCGCGCGATGACATCGGGCGTGGTCGCCGCGGTCTGTGCCAGCAGCAAGCGCACCGGGCGCGACGAAATCCCCTGCGCCTGCGCGGAAAAGGGCAGCGCGACTGAGACGGCCGCGCCTGCGGCGGCCAGCAGCAGGCGGCGCCGTGTGTCGTTGGTGTCGTTGGTGTCGCTGGTGATACCGGTGACACTGGTGGCGTGGGACATGCGGGGTTCTCCTCCGGCATTGGCGGGGCCTGTGGCAGCCCTCGGTCTGGACGTCCGCCCATTTGGCGGCAGACGCAATAGCGCATTATGCAATAAGGTCGGCAGGTAATGCCAATAAGAAGCAATTGAAGATAGATGATGTGCAACAGGCCACAGAAGACCTGTCACGCGCCCAGGGGAAAGGCCACAAATGCCGTCGCGGCGCCACGGCCCGTCCGGCGCCGCCTGTGATCAGGGCAATTGACAAGTCAGCGCCTCTGACTGTCTACTTCCGCTCTTTGGCGCATTGCGCTCATACGCACCAAACCCATCGGCAAAGGACAAGATGACTACGCAGGTTTTGATTGCAGGGGCCGGTCCGGTCGGACTCACCCTCGCTATAGATCTTGGCAAACGCGGCATACGCTGCACCATCATCGAGCAAAAACAGGCACCGCAGTTCCTGCCAAAAATGGAACGCTGCAACGCACGCAGCATGGAAATGTTCCGCCGTATTGGCATCGCCGACGAAATCCGGCGGGCCGGACTGCGCGCCGATGTGCCCATGGACGTCTATGTCGTAATGGCCCTGAACGAACCGGCCTTGCTGCGCCTGCCCTACCCCTCGGTCGATGAGGCGCGCGCCCACATCCGGGCGACCAATGACGGCAGTGTGCCCCTGGAGCCCTACCAGCTCACCTCGCAATACTCGCTTGAACCCCTGCTCAAGTCGATCGCCGAGTCCCTGCCCAGCGTCACAGTGCGCTTCGGTTGCGAGCTGGCGTCCTTCGTACAGGATGCCACCGGTGTCAGCGCCACCGTGCGAACGACAGGCGGTGCAATCGAGACGCTGCGTGCCGACTATCTGGTCGGCTGCGATGGCGGCAACAGCGCCGTGCGAACCCAACTGGGCATCCAATTGCGCGGCGAGGGCCCGATGACGCAGTTTCGTCAGGCCTTGTTCCGCTGCGACGAACTGTTCGACAGGATGCCCCTGGGCAATGGTCCCGGACACGGCCGGCATTGGCATGTCGCCGACGACAAGGGCAGCTTTCTCATCATGCAGGACTCGACCCGTCACTGGACGCTGCATTCGGCCGTCGACTCCGATGAAGAGATGAAACGCATGTTCGAAAAGATCATCGGTGTCCCGATAAAATACGAAATGCTCTCGTGCAGTCCCTGGCGGCAGAATCTGCTGCTGGCAACCGCCTACGGCACCGACCGCGTATTCATCGCCGGCGATGCCGCGCACCTGGTCATTCCAACCGGCGGGCTGGGTATGAACACCGGCGTGGGCGATGCCTTCGATCTGTCATGGAAGCTCGCCGCCACGCTGCAGGGCTGGGGCGGCCCCAACTTGCTGCGCGCCTACGAAATTGAACGGCGCCAGGTCGGCGACCGCAACATTGGCGCTTCGCGTTACGCCAACCTCGGGCGGCGCAAGTGGCGCTCAATGTGGCGTCCCAATATAGGCGAGCAATCTCCGGCCGGACAACAATCACGCGACATCCTGAAAATGGTCGCCAATGTGGAGCAGCGCAAGACCAACGAAATGATTGGCGCCGAGCTCGGATATCGCTACGTCGATTCACCCATCATCATGGATATCCCCGGGGGGCCGGAACACCTGTTCCGCGAGTACCTGCCAAGCACCTGGCCGGGTGCACGACTGCCGCACATCTGGCTTGATGACGGCACGGCGATACAAGACCGCATCCCCAGTGAGGGCTACACCATGCTTCGTCTGGGCGGCACAAAGGCCGACAGCGGCGCGCTGGAGCAGGCGCTGCGGGCAAGGGGCGCACCGCTAACGACGCTCGTCATCGCAGACAGGGTGGCGCGCGAAGTTTATGGACACGATCTGATCCTGCTCCGCCCCGACATGCATGTGGTCTGGCGCGGCAACGCCGCGCCTGATGACGCGGTGACGATTGCCGCCACCGCGACAGGGCACTAAACGACCGGGCATTGCGACCCGGCCATGACGCCCTACTCGGGCTTGACGCCTGTGTCGACGATCACCTTGCGCCAGCGGTCAATGTCCTCGCGCACCAGCGCGCGCGTTTCCTCGACCGGCATAGGCGCGGGTTCGGTGGCCAGTGCGGCAAGCCGCTCCACCACCACGGGATCGAGCATGATGCGACGCATCTCAGCGTTCAACCTGGCGACAATCGCCGGCGGCGTGCCGCCGGCGGCGAATACTGTTTGCCAGGATCCTGTGACAAAACCATCCACGCCGGACTCGAGCACCGTCGGAACATTGGGCGCCAGCGGACTGCGTGTCTTCCCCGTCACCGCCAGTGCGCGCAGCTTTCCGCCACGAATAAGCGACAGTGAGGCAAACATGCTGGTCATGATCGCGTCCACCTGGCCTGCCGCCACATCGGCGAGGCCAGGCCCGACGCCCTTGTAGGGCACATGGGTCCACTGAAACTTGCCCTGGCTTCCGAGCAGCACGGCAACCAGATGGGGCGCACTGCCGGTGCCGGCCGAGGCGTAGTTGAGTTTGCCCGGGTTCTCGCGCGCAAAGCGCATGAACTCCTGCATGGTTTTCAACTTGTGGCCCTCGGTCACCGTGAGCACATGCGGCGAGTAGGAAAGCATGCTGACGGGCGCCAGGTCCTTTACCGGGTCAAATGGCAGGTTCGGATAAAGGCCCGCGCTGATCGTCAATGAACCCAACTCGATAATCAGCAGGGTGTGGCCATCCGGTGCGGCGCGCGCAACCAGCTCGGCACCGATCATGCCATTCGCCCCGGCGCGGTTCTCGACCACCACAGGCTGCCCCAGCGCCTCGGCAAGTTTGGGCGCGATAATACGCCCCATGAGATCAACACCGCCCCCTGGCGGAAAGGGCACGATCAACCGGATAGGCTTGGTCGGATAAGTCTGCGCCATTGCAGATTGCGCGCAGAACATCGCCAAGCCGAGGCTTAGCGCCAGAACCAGAGCCGCAGACACACTGCGAACCTTCAATTTCATTTTCTCTCCTTGCTGTTTTTGTGGATTATTTTTCATGCGTAGGTTTGGCCACCCGAAGTACGGGTGCACAAGGGTAAGTAGGGGTAAAAGGCTAAAGGGGCACAGAGGCACTAGAGTACGAAAGTACGAGAGTACGAGAGTACGAGAGTACGAGAGTACGAGAGTACGAGAGTACGACGGCACCAGAGCACAGCGGCCATCAGTCGGGAACCAGGATTGGTTTCACAGCCTGCCCGGCAAGAATCAAATCAAACCCGCGCTGCGCCTCGGACAGGGGCAGCACATGCGAGGCCAGCGGACGCAGGTCGACCAGGCCCGATTGCAGCATGGCGGTGGCGCTTTTCCAAGTCTCCCAGATCTTGCGTCCGTGGATGTTAAGCATGCGCGGACACTTGAGC
>CAMDRY010000055.1 GCA_945906975.1 Bordetella parapertussis
CAGCGGCGCCGATTCGCCGCTGTGGTTTGGCCTGTGGGCGCCTGCGGGAACGCCGGCGCCTGTCATCGCCAAAATTTCGGCCGACACGCGCAAGGCCCTGAGCGATCCGGGGGTGCGTGAAAAACTCGCCAACCTGGGCAACGACGTGATGGATATGTCGCCCGATGAGTTCGCGCGCTATGTGCGTAATGAAATCGCCGAATACGACCGCGTCATCAAGCGCGCCGGTATCAAGCCGCAGTAAGCACCCCGCATTTCGGGCCGTGGCACGGCTGGAGAGCCGCGCCTGGAGCGGGTTTCCAGCCTTTTCCCCCTCCGGGCTATTCGGCCCTGGCGCCGGAAGCCTCGACGACGAGGCGCCACTTGGCCAGTTCGCTGGCCATGAATTTGCCGAACTCTTCCGGTGTGCTACCCACCGGTTCTGCGCCCTGGCCGATGAGCCGGTTGCGCAGTTCCGGCACGGCGAGCGCCGCAGACCAGTGCTGCGCGGTGAGGCGCGCCACCGAGTCTATGGATTCGCCGGCCGGGTAGGGCACGATCAGGCGTATCGGCTTGTTCGGAAAGCCCTGCCCAAGCACCGCGCCAGATAGGCCGGCGAGCACGAGCAGCGCGGCGAGGCGTTTGAAGGGCTGCATGCTCAGCCTCCGGTTTTTGCGTTGAGGTTTGCCGCCAACCAGTCGCCGATGTAATCGATGCCCAGTTGGCGGTTGTCGACCTGGCAATGTTCCGATCCGGTCTCTTCCGGTTTGAATATTTTCAGCGACTTGTTCTTCGAGCCGACCTCGGCGTACAACTTGTGCGCCGCCGCCACCGGCACCACCTGGTCGTTCTCGCCGTGCGTCACCAGGAAGGGGCAGCTGATCTTGTCGGCGATACCCTCCAGCGAGAAGGCGCGTGCGCGCTCGAGCGCGGCGTCCGAGTCGGACATGCCGAGGATCCACTGGAATTGGAAATTGGACTGCGCGCTTTTTTTCGGGTCTGCGGCGAGCTGCGCCTTGATGTTCGACTGCCATGCGTGCAGATCCCAATGCAGGGCACCGAGGGCGACGCAGGCGGCGTAGCGCCGTTCAATGGCGGCGATGCGCGGTGCGTAATACCCGCCAAAACTGTAACCCATGATGGCGACGCGTTTTGCGTCGACATCCTTGCGTGCGGCGACAAACTCGTAGGCGGCGGTACCCGCCACCTCGTAATCCGGACGGGCGTAAATCTCACGCAGGCGCAGCGACTCGCCTTGTCCCGGGCCATCGATCGCGAGTGTGTTGAAGCCGCGCTGCGCGAATTCCAAACCGGCGAAGAGCACGCTCATCTCCTTGCAGTTGTCCATGCCGTCGAACAGCACCACCGTCGGTGCGGGGCCTGCGCTCTTTCCACCGCGGTCCTGCGCCTTCATAAAATACGCCGGCAGTGTCTTGCCTTCGTAGGGTACTTCAACGATTTCCATCGTCGGGAAGCGGCGCTTCAGGCCCTCTTGCGAGCAGCGCAACGCCTTGCGGTAGATCGCTATTTTTTCCCCGCCCAAAGGCACGAAGCGCTCGCCGGTGTAGTAATAACTTCCGGCGCGCAAATACTGGTTGCCTGCCGTCGCGTGGTTTCCTGCCGCAGCCGCCGCATCGCCGAGCTTCTCCACCATGGCGGCGACCTTGCACCACTCCTCACCCCAGGCTGCGGCCTCGCCCTCGCGCTCGCGCAGGCGCGCGCAAACCAGCTCGATCTCGCCCAGCGAAACCGCACCGTAGGGTGCCATGCCCTTGCACACCAGCGTTGCGTTCGACCACATCAGATTGCCGGGGAAATGCTCTGTCCAGGTGTTATGTGATGCCATTGCGGTGTTCTCCTTTTGTGTACTCTGCCGGTGTGCTCGGCGCGCCGGGTGCCGGGCCGGCAAATGGTGCGCAGGCCTTCGCTCGTTTCCAGCTCCAGGATGGCCGAGGTCAGGAATATCAACTGGCGGCGCGGAGCCGTGTGGTAGTGCTGGACGTGCCCTTCCGGTGTTTTACGGGAAAAATAGGCTTGGCAGGGAATGTCTCGGACATCGGTCTTTGCTCCCAGGTCATCGGCGCCTCGCGAATTTTAATCGCCGATTCCCCTGATTGTTTGCTGAAGATCCTGAATACACGCATAGTGGACGGAGCTTTTTTTATTCTGGCGCGAACGATGTTACTGCAAGTCAGCGCGTCAGACTAAGCTGAGCTGTCACCGTAATCTGGTGATGCATTTGTGGCGTCGTCCTGCGGCCGCAGCAAAGCCGCAATGCCGCAATGCCTTGGCGAAGCTAAAATAGCGCTCTTAAGCGCTTTACTCAAAGTGTTTGTTCAAAGGAGCAGAACCATGTGGTTTGATTTACGCGGTATTTTTTCCGGTGCAGGGATGCGCAAGCCCCTGCTTTCCCTTTTGGCGGTGCTCGGGGCTTTGCTGTTCAGCGGTTCCGCACCCGCCCAGTCGCCGGCCTTTCCCAATCATCCGGTGCGCATCGTCGTCGGCTTTCCCTCGGGCAGCCTGCTTGATGTGATCGCGCGCGCCATGGCCGAGGAGTTGCGCAAGGTCTGGGGTCAGGCGGTGCTGGTCGATAACAAGCCTGGCGCCGACTCCATTATTGCGGCCGACGCGGTGGCCAAGGCCGCGCCGGACGGGCACACCTTGTTTCTGGGCACGCTGGGCGCATTTGGCCTGAATCCGCATCTGTACCAGACCCTGCCCTACGATCCGTCTAAGGATTTCACCGGCGTGAGCTTTGTCGCCGACAGCCCTTTTGCGCTTGCCGTCACCCCGGACCTGCCGGTAAAAAACGTGGCTGAACTGATCGCGCTCGCCAAGGCGTCCCCGGGCAAACTCAACTACGCCTCGGGCGCGAGCTTCGCACAAATGCTCGGCGAGGCCTTCAAGCGCCGCACAGAAACCGATATCACGCTGATCCCCTACAAGGGGGTGCAACCGGCGATCACTGATTTGGTGAGCGGCCGCGTGCAGGTTATTTTTGCCGACGTGCCCAGCATCATTCCCTCGTACAAGGGCGGCAAGGCGCGCGTGCTGGCGGTAAGCGGGACGCGCCGATCGCCGCTGGTGCCCGAGGCGCCGACCATCGCCGAGGCGGGCGTGGCAGGCTACGAGTACGCGACCTGGTACGCCTTTGTCGTTCCGGCCGCCACGCCCAAGGATCTTGTCGACAAGCTCAATGCCGCCATCGTTGCGGTGATGGCGGCGCCCGAGATGCGCCAGCGCATGCTTGGCCTCGGACTCGAAGGCCGGTCTTCGCGGCCCGAATATGTGACCCAACTGATCAAGGACGAGATCGTGCGTTGGGGGCCCATCGTCAAGGCGGCGGGGATCAAGCAACAATAAGCAATAGAGCGCCGCCGAACCGTGTGGACGCGGCGTCGCCCGGTGCGCTGGCGTGCAGTGCAAAACAACTAAAATGGCGGGATCGGAGGAGTTGAAATCATGAACAACCCAAAAATGGTTTGCAGGCTTCGTCGCGGGGTGTTGCTGCTGGCCGTGGCAGCGCTTTGCGCCGTTACCCTGCCGGCGATGGCGCAAAGCAAAACCGTATTGCGTATTTCAACGCCCGCAGTGCCCGATGACTGGCATGCCAGAATGTGGACGGTGTTCAAGGACGCGCTGGACAAAAGCGCGCCGGGCGAGTTCGAGGTGCAGATCAACCTCAACGGCTCGCTGTTCAAGCAGGGCACCGAGCCCGCGGCCATGGCGCGGGGCAATCTTGAACTGGCCGCCATCTCGGCCTTTGACATTGCCAAGCTGGTGCCTGAATTTTCGGTGTTCACCGCCGGCTACGTGATCCGTGATCCGGCGCAGCAGCAAAAGGTTTTTAACGGCCCGATAGGCGCGGAGCTGTTCAAGACCGTGGCGGAGAAAATGGAGGTGACAGCGCTCGCCACCGTCTACCTTGGCACGCGCCAGCTCAACCTGCGTGACACGCGCAAGGTCGCTACGCCGGCCGACCTCAAAGGCGTCAAGCTGCGCATGCCGGGCACCAGGGAGTGGTTGTTTCTCGGTGAGGCGCTGGGCGCCACCGCCACGCCGCTTGCGTTTGGCGAGGTCTATCTGGGTCTCAAGACCGGCACCATAGACGGCCAGGACAATCCGCTGCCCTCGGTGCGCGCCGCCAAGTTCTACGAGGTGACCAAACAGATTGTGCTGACCGGCCACCTTGTTGACAGCCTGTTCATCACCATGTCGAACAAGAGCTTCAATGCATTGAGCGCGGCGCAAAGGCAAAAAGTGGTCGCCGCGGCGCAGGCTGCCGCGCTGTGGAATAACGACAACCGCATCAAGGAAGAATCCCAGTTGGTCGAGTTTTTCAAGAAAGAAGGCCTGCAGGTTGTCACGCCCGATGTCGAGGCTTTCCGTAAATCGGTGCAGGCGGCCTACCAGAACTCCGACTACGCCAAGGTCTGGCCCAAGGGCCTGCTCGAGCGCATCAACGCGACACGCTAGCCGTGGTGGTCTGGTTCAGGCGCGCCGCCAACGCCATAGGCGGCGGCCTTTTTCTGGCGCTGTTTGTGGTGTTCATCATCCAGATCGCGGCGCGCTTTGGCTTTGGCAGGCCGCTGCCCTGGAGCGACGAGGCGGCGGTGATCCTGTATGTGTGGGTCATCTTGTGGGCGTCGGCGCTGATTGTGCCCGCGCGCGAGCATGTCGCCTTCGACCTCGTCTGGCAGGCGGTTGGCCGCCGCGCAAGGCAGGTCATGTTGATCGCCGGCAACGGGCTAATCGGCGGCCTCGCCCTCGTCGGCCTGCCGGCAAGCTGGGACTACGTGCGCTTCATGGCGCGCGAGGGCACACCGGTGCTGGGCATTCCGCTGATGTGGGTCTACCTGCCCTTCGTGCTGCTGATGGCGGCGCTGGTGGTGCGCTGCGCATGGGCTGTTTTCAGGGCGGCGCGCGGCTACGACCTTGACGCCGAACTGCGACCCTGAAGGCCATGGCGTGCACCGTATGCGCGGGCTCCTGAAGTCATGACACTATGACTCCATGACCCTATGACCCTATGACTCCATGACACTAGGAATCAGCGTCCTCGTCGGCATTATGGTCGCCGGCCTGTTGCTGCGCATGTCCATAGGGTTTTCCATGCTCGCCGCCGGCGTCGGCTATCTGCTGGTCAAGCAGCAGGACCTCGGCCTGGTCGCCGAGCAGGTATGCAACGGCTTGTACAACAGCTATGTGCTGTTGGCCGTGCCGCTGTTTGTTTTCGCCGCCAACATCATGAACGCGGGCACGGTAAGCGAGCGCATTTTCGATTTTTGCCGCGTGTTGGTCGGGCGCATGCGCGGTGGCCTGGCGCAGGTGGATATCCTGGTCAGTGTGATTTTTTCGGGCATGAGCGGCAGCGCGCTCGCCGACGCCGCCGGCCCGGGTCTTGTGACCATACGGCAGATGCTCAAGAGGCCCGGATACACGCCGGGCTTTGCCGGCGCCGTGGTGGTGGCGAGTGCCACGCTGGGGCCCATCATTCCGCCGTCCATTCCGATGGTGATTTATGCGCTGGTGTCGGGTGCCTCGGTCGGTGCCTTGTTCCTTGGCGGGGTGGTGCCCGGTGTGCTGATGGCACTGCTGATGATGGGGGTGGTGCATGTGATCGCCACCAGGCGCAACATGCCGCGCGAGGAAAAAATACCGTTGCGCGAATGGCCGGCCATTTTATATCGCGGCGCGCTGCCCCTTTCGCTGCCGCTGGTGCTGCTGGGCGGCATCTACTCGGGCGTGTTCACACCGACCGAGGCGGCCGCCGTCGCCGCGCTGCACGCGCTACTCCTCGCTGCCCTGGTCTATCGTGCACTCAGCTGGCGCAGTTTCTGGGGTGTGGTGATGGAGTCCACGCGCGGCAGCGCCGTCATCACCATCATCCTCGCCGGCTCCTTTGTGCTCAACTACGCCTTCACCGCCGAGGGCGTGCCGCAGGCCATGGCCGCGTGGGTGGAGGGCATGCGCCTGTCGCAAACAGGTTTCCTGCTGCTCGTTAACCTGATGTTTCTGGTGCTGGGCTGCTTTCTCGATGTGTCGGTGCTGTTGCTGGTGTTCGTGCCGATGCTGCTGCCGGCGGCCAGGCTGCTCGGCGTTGATCTGGTGCACTTTGGCGTGCTGGTGGTGCTCAATATGATGATAGGCCTGATCCACCCGCCCTTTGGCATGCTGCTGTTTGTGACCAAGGCGCTGACTGGCATTCCCATAAGTGAAATGATGAAGGAGGGCTGGCCCTTCCTCGTCATGCTGCTGCTGCTGCTGTTTGCCATGACGCTGTTTCCGCAGATCGTGCTGTGGCTGCCGCAGACCATGGGCTATGTCACGCGCTGAGTCTGCCGGCTGACACAGCGCCCGCAGGGCTTGTCGCGCTTGATTGACGCTGCCGGGCAATCGGCTAATATGGCGGGCATAGGGCGCTCTGATCTGTAGCGCAGCTTCGAATGTATTCATATCAACAATCTATCCCAGGGTGAAACAGCATCAATGGCTTCGATAGTATTGATTGAAGACGACGCTTCCTTGCGTGAAACGCTCAAGATGCATTTGAGTTCTGAGGGTTACGCCGTGCGCGCGGCCGCCGACGCCGCCGAGGGAATTCGGGCCATTCTTGAGGAAGTTCCCGATCTGATCCTGACGGATATTTCCCTGCCCTATATGGACGGGCTGGAGCTGCTGGATGTGTTGCGCCGCGACGAGACCACAAGCCAGGTGCCCGTCATTCTGCTTACCGGGCGGGTGGATGACGACAATTACCTCAAGGGGATGCAGCTCGGGGCCGCCTATTACCTGACCAAGCCGGTATCCCGGGAGGAGTTGCTGAAGACGATCCTGGCCGCTTTGCGCGGGGCAAATAAAACGCCGCCCAAGGTTTAAACCCAAGGGCGGCAGTTGCGCCCCGGCGATATGCCGCGTTGCCTTGTGGTTCTTGTGGTTCTTATGTTCCTTGCGGCCCTTATGGCCCTTATGGCCCTTATGGTCCTTATGGTCCTTGCGACGGGCGTGCGCGCTGCCGCCAGGGTGGTCAGTGACGCCCCAATGCAAAACGCCGACATTATTCCCCTACCAGCCGTTGCTGCGCGCCCATGTCGCGGTGATGTCGCCGGATGCATTGAGCACGGTGTACCGGGGATATTGTGCGCCGGTGGCGCAGGCGTGGTTGGGCAGGATGCGCAGTTGCGTGCCCAGCGCAAGGGCGAGGGCTTTGGCCGGGTCGCCGGAGCGGTGGGCGATGATGCCGTGCTCCTGGTTGGCCTGGGCCACGATGTAGCCGTCGAGCACGCGGCCTTGCGCGTCACAGACCAGGCCGTAGCCCTGGTCGAGCACCTGCGCCGCGGTGCCCCGATCGCGTGACATGGCCATCCAGCCGGCATCGACGATGGTCCAGCCTTTTTCGCGCTGGTGGCCGATGACGGTGGTGAGCACGGATAAGGCGATGTCGTCCGTGCCGCACACGCCCAGCCCGGCCATGACCAGGTCGAAGAACACGAACACGCCGGCACGCACCTCGGTGACCCCTTCGAGCGACTGCGCGAACAACGCGGTTGGCGTGGAGCCGACGCTGACCGCGGGGCAGGGCAGGCCGGCGGCGCGCAGTGCGCCTGCGGCGGTGACCACCGCCAGACGCTCCTGTTCGGCCATGGCCTGGATGGCTGCGGTGCCAACGCAATGGTAGGAGCTGCCGGCATGGGTCATGACGCCGGCGAGGGTGATGCCTTGCGCATGCATGAAGCGGCCCAGCGGCAGCAGTTCGGCGGCGCCGGGGGCGAGCCCGGAGCGGTGCCCGTCGCAGTCGATTTCTATCATCGCGGCAAAGCTTTGCCCGGAACTGCGCGCGAAGTCGGCAAGGTGCTGCGCCGCCTCGATGCTGTCGAGAATGAGGGTGATGCGCACGCCCCTGGCGAGCAGGGCCGCCACATGCGCCAGTTTGCCCGGCGCAATGGCCACGGCGTAGAGCATGTCGTGCACGCCGTTCGCGGCGAAGTATTCGGCCTCGTGCAGCGTCGAGACGGTGATGGGGCCCTCTGGCGCGCCCATCAACCGGCGCGCCACTTCAATGCACTTATTGGTCTTGACGTGCGGGCGAAACGCCACACCAAGGCGCGACAACTGCGTCTTCATGCGCGCGATGTTGCGCTCCATGCGTGCCGTGTCGAGCAGCAGTGCCGGGGTTTCTAAGGCATAGGGGCTGGTGTTGCCGGGCATGGTCGGGGTTTTCTGGTTTGTGGTTTTATCGGGCCGGTTCTAGCAAGGCCGCCCCCTTGTGGCGCCCGCCGCCCCGGCCGGGTGGGCTTTAACGTCCCCTGGAATTGCGCAGGTGCGGATTGAGCTTGTCGAGATCGGCCTGCACCTGCTCGCGCGTGCGCTCGTAGACCAGTTCGCGGCCCATGGCGCTGCCGGCGTAGGAAAGGTTGTTGCGTGTCGGCTTGAGGTCGCACTTGACGCTGTGCACGCCGGTCCCGAGCACCACCTGGATCAGCTCGGCGCGTTTCTCGAATACCACCACATCCAGGGACTTGCCGGTGTCGGTGATCTTGACCTTGATCGTTTCGTCGCTCATTTTTGCTCCTGTGAGGGGCGGGCAGTTACGGCTGACCTTAACGGCGGATCTTAGGCAACCGGTGTTACTCCGCCAGCCTTGTACCAGCCCTGTACCAGTAATGGCCAGTATAGATGCAAACGCAAACCTGACCGGTGCGGGGAAAAGTTACAATCGGCGCATCGTTCTTTGTGGGGTTGCCATGTCCTTGTTTTCACGATTGCTCGGACAGATCACCGCGCGTGCGCGTGCGCCTGCACCGATGCGCCAGGCGCCGCGCACTTATCCGGCCACCGCCGCTGAACTTCAGGACGACAGGCTGATGCAGCAGGGCTGGTATTACGGCGTCGAGTTGCTCGAAGGCCTGGGCATGAAGGGGCTTTTTCCCGCAGACCTGCCCATGCTGCCGCGGCAGATGATGCGCAGGATCGACCTCACCGGCGCGGCCTGCCTGGACATGGGCACCATGGAGGGCCTGATGCCGGTGCTGATGTGCCGCGGCGGCGCATCGCGTGTGCTCGCCGTTGACGCAAGCGAGCATTGCCTTGAAAAAATCGATGCGGTCAGGCACTACCACGGCGTCGATTTCGATTTTCGTCCGGTCGGGCTGATGTACGACCTTTACGATAAATTAGCCGGCGAGAGCTTTGACCTCATTAATTGCTCGGGCCTGCTCTATCACGTCGTCTCGCCCATGCACGTGCTACTGGGTGTGCGCCCGCTTCTAAAACGCAACGGACTGATGATCATCTCGACCAACGTCGTCATCTCCGACCGCCACCTGATGGAGTTCAACGACGGCGGCAGGTTGCAGGAGGAGACCAATACCTTCTGGTACCTGTCGGTGAAGTACTTCGATTACATGCTGCGCTTCCTGAAGCTTCAGCCGGTGGACTTCGCCTATTACCCCCACCGCTTGATCCGCTCCGACGTGCGCTATGTCGCCGATGTCAATTCAGGCTACCTGTCGGTGGTGTGCCGTGCCCATGATGCGGTGTTGCCGGTAGGTGGGGAGACCTGGATGGGCAGGGCGATTCATGACTCCTGGGAGATGACAGGTCTTACAGACTGGCAGCGCGCGGCGCAGCAGCCGCGCTCGGGGATACGCTATAAAAAGGAGCCGGATGCGGCGTTCTGGCGTGCCGACGGCAGCGGCCTTGATTTACATGCGGCGGTGGTGGCCGCGCCGGACCCCGCGCCGGCCACCGACCCGGCCGACGCGCACTTCCTGCACCTCTCCCATCTCAGTTAGGAACCGGTCAGTACACCCGGGCTGTGGCTGAAAAGCGGCTCCAGGAGCCGGGTTCCAGCCTGGAAATACCCGCCTGGTGCGGCTCTCCAGCCGCAGCCCCCGTGGGGAGAGTGCGCCTGCCGGCGTGCTTCAAGCTTGGATCGTTTAAATTTGACTACCGAACGATCGTTCGGTAGTCTGTCCGTATGCCTGCCAGTGCTTTCCCCGACGCTTTTTCCGGAGTCTTCAGCCAACTGCTGCTCCTGCGCCGGCCGCTGTTCGCAGCCTTTGCCGATTGCCCTGCACGATGCCATGCACGACTATGACTTCACTTGCCACCATTTTGCAGACTGGCCGCGTCTGGCGCGGCACATCGGTCTGCGCCGCCGGCGAAGCCGGCCTTGCCAGCGGCTTTGCCACGCTTGACGCCCAACTGCCCGGTGGCGGCTGGCCTGTCGGTGCTCTCACCGAAATTCTGCCCGCCCACGAGGGCATAGGCGAGCTGCGCATTCTCGGGCCCGCGCTGGCGCGGCTGTCCGCCCAGGGTCGCAGCCTCGTCTGGATTGCACCACCCTACCTGCCTTACGCGCCGGCGCTGGCCGCCGCCGGCATCGCCTTGTCGCGCGTGGTGATTGTGCGCACCGCCGATGTCCGCGACGCGCTGTGGGCGGCCGAGCAGGCGCTGCGTGCCAACACCTGCGGTGCGGTGCTGTGCTGGCTTGACCGGCCGCGCCATGCTGCACGTCATGCCGCGCGGTTTACCGCGCATTTCACCGACCTGCGGCGTCTGCAGGTGGCGGCCGAGGGCGGTCATGCCGCGAGTTTTGTGTTTCGCCGCCCTGCTGCGGCAAACGAGTCCTCGCCGGCGCCATTGCGGCTGTCGCTGGACACAGACGCGGGCGGCTTGGCGGTGCGCATCTTCAAGCGCCGCGGCGGGCCGCTGAGCCGGCCCGTGCTCATCCCGGCGCTTGCCACGCCTTTTAGTTCAACCCACAGCGCCGTTCACGCGCAACAACGAAGCTGCCATGCTCTGGATCGCCTGTCACCTGCCGCGCCTGCCGCTCGAACTGTTCGTCTCACCCACGCCTGAGCCCTTTGCCGTCGCACAGGGGCGCTACATCGCCGCCTGCGACAAGAAGGCGCTGGCGCGCGGTGTGCGGCCGGGCATGAGTGTGGCCGCCGCCTGCGCCATCGCGCCGCGCCTGCGTGTGAAATCACGCGACGTCGCGGGCGAGACCGAGGCGCTGCTCGCGCTCGCCGCCTGGTGCGGGCAGTTCACGCCCAATGTCGCGCTGGAGTTCCCCGATGCCGTGCTGCTCGAGGTGTCGGCCAGCCTGACGCTGTTCAAGGGGCTCGCACCCATGCTCGCCGCCCTGCGCGCCGGCCTGGGTGAAATGCATTACAGCGCCAGGATCGCCTGCGCGCGCACGCCGCTCGCAGCAAGCTGGCTGGCGCGCAGTGGCGCGCCGCACGAATACGATGGCGTCCCCGACGAGAGCGTTGCGTTAGAAACGGTGCTCGCCAGGCTGCCCGTGGCGCTGGTTGATCCGCAGGGCGAATGGCTGGCCGCGCTGGAGAAAATGGGCATTGCCACCATTGGTGCGCTGCTAGCCCAGCCGCGCGCCGGGCTGACGCAGCGGTTTGGCCATGCGCTGTGCGAGCGCCTCGACCAGGCGCTCGGTAGCCTCGCCGATCCGCGCATCTGGGTGGTGCCGCCGGAGTGTTTCGCCGCCAACCTGGAACTGCCGGCCGAGGTGAGCCAGGCCGAGGCGCTGGTGTTCGCCGCGCGCCGCCTGCTGCTGCAGCTGGGCGGGTTTTTGCAGGCGCGCGCCAGCGGCGTGCAGCGTTTCAGCCTGCACCTGGCGCACCGCGAGCGCGCCACCGAAATCCAGATCGGCCTTGTTTCGCCTTCGCGCGACGCCGCGCATTTCACGCTGCTCCTGCGCGAGCGCCTTGCCGCCACCGACCTGCCCGAACCGGTGCGTGCCATGCGGCTTGAGGCCAATGACATCCAGCCGCTGTCGGGTGAGTCGCAGGGCTTGTTTGCCGGCCCTGGCGGCGGCGCGGACAAGGCCGACTGGCCACGCCTGATCGAACGTTTGCGCGCGCGCCTCGGCGGCGACAAGGTGACCGGGCTGGCGCTCGCGTCCGAACACCGCCCCGAGCGCGCCAGCATTGGTGGCGCGAACGTGAAGGTGAATGCG
>CAMDRY010000056.1 GCA_945906975.1 Bordetella parapertussis
AGCGGTGGAGATTGCCTGCATGATCGATTTCCGCCGCTACTTCGCCGCAGAACTCGCCGACCTGGAAGAACTCGCGCGTCTCGGCCTGGTCGCGATAGAAGGCGACTACATCAATGTCACAGCGCGCGGACGCCTGCTGGTGCGCCCCATCTGCATGGTCTTTGACCGCTATTTGCGCGCCGCAGAACAGCGCGCGCGCTATTCCCAGGTGGTCTGATGGACGCAATGCTGCTCACCGCGCTCACCGTGGGCGTCCTCGGGGGCGTGCATTGCCTGGGCATGTGCGGCGGCGTAGTGGGCGCTATGACTTTGCGCCGTATTGAAAGAACGCCCTCGGCCCAGGCCCAGTTGCTGTTCAACGGTGGCCGCCTCACCAGCTACACCGCAGCCGGCGCGCTGGCCGGGGGCATTGGCGGCGCGGGCATCGCCGCGGGTAGCTTGATCCCTGCGCAATTGATGCTGTTTGTCGTCGCCAACGGCCTGATGATCCTGCTCGGACTGCACCTTGCCGGCATCGGCAGCACCATGCTTACCCTCGAGAGCACGGGGGCGAAATTATGGCGCGCTGCAAGACCTCTTACAGCCAGACTGCCCTCTGGCGACTCCGCCGGCGGTCGCTTCGCCGCCGGTCTCGCCTGGGGCGGGACCCCGTGCGGCCTTGTGTACAGCATGCTGGCACTGGCGCTGGTCAGCGGCAGCGCGCTACGCGGGGCGGCCATCATGCTCACGTTTGGCCTCGGCACACTACCCAACCTCCTTGCCGCCTCCTGGCTGCTGACGCGTTTTGGTGGGCGACTGCGCCGCCGCTCCACGCGCATCGCCGCGGGCATGCTGATCGCCGGGTTCGGCCTTGTCGGTCTGGCGCGCATTCCCGGCCTGGCCGATCACCTGCGCGAGGGTCTGCTCTGCCTCGGCTTCAAGACCGGCTGAAAATACAAGGCTGAAACACGATTTTTGATGTAAATCAACAGGCGCAAGAAACCTCAGCGTACAATTAAAAACATTGCAAACTGCCAAGGTAAAACCATGACCCGCATACTGCTTTCCATCGACGGATCGAAACACGCCCTCAACGCCACGCGCAAATTGATTGCCATGGCAACAGAATGGAAAAACCCGCCGCAGATCATTCCGCTTTTTGTACACCTGCCAGTGCCGCAAGTGGGGGGCATGGGCGCGGTAATCGGCAAATCAACCTTGCAAAATTACTACCAGGAGGAAGGTCGCGAAGCCCTTTCCGCCAGCATCAAGCTGCTTGAAAAAGCCGGCTATGCGACCCAACCGCTGATCAAGGTCGGGGCGATTGCTGAAACCATCGTCGCCGAAGCAAGCAAGAGCAAATGTGATCTCATCTGCATCGGCACCCGTGGCATGACGGCCGCCGCCAACCTGCTGATGGGCTCGACAGCCACCAAGGTCGCCCATCTCGCCACCACACCGCTGATCCTTATGCGCTGATCGCGAGCCGGTCACCGCAGGCCTGCAATCCAAAAGTAAAAAAGCCCGCCCCGGAAATCCGGCGCGGGCTTTTTTATTGCATAACAGGCTGGAAATCCTCGCCAGGCGCGGCTTTCCAGCCGTCACCCTTCATGCCGCGAGCTTGGCCCGAGCGTAGTCGAAAGGCAGCGGCTTGCACTTTCCAGCAAGCAATTCATGCAAGCGCGCGGCGGCCACAGGCTTGCCGAACTGCGCGTTGCGCATCAGGATGCGCCCCTTCAATTGCTCGACTGAAATTTCCATCATCAACTTCCAGTCAGCATCGCTGAGCCCCTCGCTGTCCAGTCCCACCACGCCCTTGAGCATGTGGCCGAATTCGTCGTCGTAGACGCGCGTGCAGGCCTCGGCGATGGCGCGGTCGGCCTTTTCATGGCCTGCCGAGGGGTAGTCGCGCAGTTTCATGCCCTCGGAGAACAAGGTGCAGTAACCGCCCTCGGTGAAACGCAGCGCACGACGGCCCAGCGTGCCATAGCGCTCACCGTGCTCGTTGCGCATTTTGGTCAGTGCATCGTCCTCGGCGCGGCCGGGCATACGGTTATCTTGACGCCAACTGTAGAGCGCGGCCGGATTTATTTTTTCCTCGCCGGGCAGGCCGAGGGCGTCGTAAGCGTCGGCAAAGGCGCAATAGTGGGCAAACTCGGCCCACAGGCCCTCGGCGATATCGAGCACCTCGTGACGGTCGACACCAGTGTCGATTTTCGGAAACATTTCAGTAAGCTGTTCGAGCGGCCCGAGAAACAGGCCTTTTTTCTTGCCGTCGGTGCTGGCGCCCCAGACTTCCTTGAAACATTGCAAGGCGAGCCAGGCGCGGTCGGTCTCGCGCGTGCGCTTGTCCCACTTCCAATAGGTGCTGAACACCTCGGCCTCGCCCGCCCAATAAGGCGCGGCAACATCGATCAGGCGGTTGAGCTGCTTGCTGGCTTTCATGTTGTAGCCTCATCAAATTCGCGATCAGAGTCGCACGTGTTTATTGTAGATGCCGCGGCCTTGCGGCGCCAGATTGAGCGCGCAATCGACACTGGGGTCAATCGAGGCCGGGGTCAATCGACACTGGGGAAAATCAGCCCTGGCATCAATCAGCCCTGGCCCCGGAATCCTTTACCGCCTTGGCGTAGCGCGCCAGATTGCGCTTCATCATTTCGCCATAGGCTTCAGGCGTATTGCCAACCGGCACCGCACCGAGCGCGGTCAAACGCTGCACGACATCCGGGTGCCTGACCGCCTTCGCCACCTCGGCCGCCAGCTTGGCAATCACCGGCTGCGGTGTTCCAGCGGGCGCCACCAGGCCGATTTCCGAGACAAAATCATAGCCGGGAATAGTCTCTGAAACAGCCGGTACATCCGGCGCCAGCGGCGAGCGTGCGGATGAGGTGACGGCGATCAACCTGGCTTTACCCGCCTTGACATGGGGACCGATGGCGGCAATCGCCGTGACCAGCATGGACAAATCGCCGCCGATAAAGGCCGGCGTCGACTGGCCCGACCCCTTGTAAGGCACGTGAACAATATCCAGTCCGAGCGATGCCTTGAACGACTCCATCAGGATATGGTGCAGGCTGCCGATGCCGGCCGAACCGTAATTCATCTTGCCAGGTGCGGCCTTGCCCGCGGCAATGAGTTCGGCCACCGTGTTGACCTGCGCGGAAGGTTGCGTCACAAGAAACAGCGGAATGGTGGCGATCAGGCTGACCGGTGCGAAATCCTTTGCCGGATCATAGGGCAGCTTGGAAAACATGTAGGGATTGATCGCCGTCTGCGGCACATCCGGAACCAGCAGGGTGTAGCCATCGGGCGCCGCCTTGGCCACCGCCTCGCTGGCGGCAATACCTCCGGCGCCGGGACGGTTCTCGACAATGAACTGCTGCCCCAGGGCATCGGAAAGACGCTGGCCAATGACACGCGCAAACACATCCGGTGCCCCACCCGCTGCATAGGGCACGATCAGCCGCACCGCCCGGTTGGGATAGTCCTGCGCCTGCGCCAAGCCCGTGACTGCCAGGCACGCCACCAAAGCAGCGGTGATTTTTTTCATCCCTTCCTCCTTGCGTCCACCGTCTGTGTCCACCATCTCTTCGCCCTGCACTCGCCCCGCACTCGATAGGCGAAGCCCGGGGAATATTATTCTATTTTCCCGATCTTACGCACCACCTCGATCAAACGCCTGGCGTCGTCTTCCCAGTACTTCCTGAATTCCGGCGCATCCATGTAAACAATCGGGGTCTCGATCCTCGCCATCGCCGTCTTGAAGTCAGCATCCTCGACGGTCTGGCGCACCGTCTCGCGCAGGGTCTTGATCACCGCCTCTGGCGTGCCGGCCGGTGCGAACAAGCCCGACCAGATGTTGTACTCGACGTTATAGCCCAGTTCCTTGAGCGTCGGCACCTCTGGCAGCGAAGCAATGCGCTTGCCGCCCCAGTTACCCAGCGCACGCAACTTGCCCGCCTTGATCTGCGAGATGGCGACGGACGGGCCGAGCAGGCCGGCATCAACCTGGCCGCCGAGCAGCGCATTGAGCGCCGGACCGCCGCCGGCGTAAGGAATGTGCTTCATCTTGATGCCGGCGGCATTGGCAAACATCTCGGTGGCAACGTGGTAGGTGCCGTAATTTCCCGATGACGAATAGTTGATCGCATCCGGACGCTTTTTCGCATCGTCAACAAGATCCTTCAGCGTCTTGTAGGGGCTGTCGGCGCGCACCATCAATATGGTCGGATCAGCCGAGAGCAGAGCGATGGGCGCGAGTTGCGATAACTCGAACGACGCCGGTCGCCCGGCAACCCGATCGGCTTCCGGATTGGTCGACACGCTGGCGAGCGCCATCAATAGCGTGTAGCCATCGGGCTTGCCGGTTGCGACCACGGCGGCACCGATGGCGCCGCCGGCGCCCGGCCGGTTAACGATGACCACCGGCTGCTTGAGCAACTTGGCCATGATGATCGATGCCGGACGCCCGGTCAGCTCGGCCACACCGCCTGGCGGAAACGGCACGATCATGGTGATGGGTTTGGACGGATAGGCATCCTGCGCCTGGGCCGGCAACAGCGGCAAAGCCATGGCCGCCAGCATGGCGACGCGAAACGCGAACTTCATAGTCTTCTCCCTGGATGAGCACATCGAAGTTTTTTTCTTACGCATCATGCTAACGCGCTTTCGAAGCGCTGTCGCAGCCGATGCGGCAAACGGTCCGTCACACCCTTCCCGCAGGCTATCATACGAACCGCGCTTACCCATCCGGAATGGCATCATGAAAATAACCCGCGTCTCCGCCACCCCCCTCGACATTCCCGCCCGCGTGCAGCTTGCCGGCGTGGACAAGACCACCTCGCTTTCCGTCTGCCTGGTGGAAATAGAAACCGACACCGGCCTCATCGGTCACGGCTTCACCGCCATCAGCGAAGAGGAAGTCATTGCCGCCATCGTGCGCGAGATCGCCGGGCCGGCCCTTGTCGGCGAGGATCCGCTCGCCACGGAACGTCTGTGGGAAAAACTCTACTGGCTGCTGTCACCGCGCGGACAAACCGGCTACGCCAGCCACGCCATCGCGGCGCTCGACATCGCACTGTGGGACATCAAGGGCAAGGCGCTGGGAATGCCGGTGTGGAAGCTGCTGGGCGGCGCGCGCAACACGGTGCCCGTGTACACCACCTTCGGTTTTGCCGTATTCGACCGCGAGCAACTGGCCGAGGCCGCCAAACACTGGGTCGCGCAGGGCCACCGGCGCCTCAAAATGGTCGTCGGCCACCATGCCTTGCAACGCCGCGAGGAAGCACGACCGCTGGCCGAAGTGATTGCCGAGGATGCACGCCGCGTGCGTGCGGTGCGCGCTGCGGTCGGCCCGGATGTGCAGCTTTACATCGACGCCAACTGCAGCCTCGATCTGTTTCACGCGCAAACCCTGGTGCGCAGCATCACCGATTGCGACGTGACATTTTTCGAAGAGCCGGTCACGCAAAACGATGTGCGGCAGATGGCCGAGTTACGCCGCAGCACCGGCATGCGCATCGCCGCCGGACAAAACGAAGGCCTTGCCTTTCGCTTTCGCGACATGCTGCTCGCCGAGGCGGTCGATGTGCTGCAGCCCAATGCGGTCATCAGCGGCGGCTACAGCCAGTGCGTCAAGATCGCCGGCATGGCGTCGGCATTCAATATTCCAATCGCCAACGGCGGCGCCTGGCCGCACCACAACATGCACCTGCACGCGGGGCTTGCCAACGGCGGGTTGGTCGAATATCACTATGTCGCGGTGCTGGTGTGCGAACAGATCTTCGAAGGCCTCGCCAAGCCGGTCGACGGCCACCTGCCTCTGCCTGAAACAGCGGGTCTGGGATTCACACCGCGCGCCGACGCCATCAGGGAACTGGCCAAGCGCCCTACCTCGCACGGCAAGGGCAAAGCCTGAGCCTTGCAAGCCCGGCCAAGTCTGCTTCTGGCATCGACATCCAAAGAAAAACAAGGGATAACGCCGCTTTGACGTGGCGGGCGGCGGCGCCAAAGCGCCGGCGCAGGACATGACCCGGGAAGTGGAGAAGTGGGTGGGCATGATGCGCAGCACCGGCGGCGCGGCCGGAATAGCCACCGGACCACCTGCGCCGCCCCCGGTCAATCGACTCGGTATAAAATCGGAGCCATGAATAATCCTGGACGATTTCGCGACTTTGTCGTGGCGCTTGATCAACTGCTTGGCGAAGCCGGCACCGATGAGACCCGCATTCTCAATGAAGGAGCCGGACTGCTACGCGAACTGGTTCTGCAGGATGACTGGCTGCCCGACGCGTTCGCCAAACCCGAACCCGGAACCTACCGCCAGTACCTGCTCTATTGCGACCCGCGCGAGCGCTTTTCGGTGGCCAGTTTTGTCTGGGCGCCAGGAGCGGGCACGCCGGTGCACGACCACACTGTATGGGGTCTGGTGGGTGTGATGCGCGGCGCCGAACTGTGCCGCGAATACCCCCTGCCGCAGCCGGGAAAGCCCATGCAGGCGCAAAACGAGCACCGCGTCGGCCCCGGTAGCGTCGATCGCGTGTCACCCACGGTGGGCGACATCCATACCGTGTCCAACGCCCTCGCCGACGAAGTGTCGCTGAGCATCCACGTCTACGGCGCCAATATCGGCGCGGTCAGCCGGCATGTGTTCGATGCGGCGACCGGCGCGTCAAAGCCTTTTGTGTCGGGCTATCACAACAGCGTTCTGCCCAATTTCTGGGATCGTTCAGCCGAGATAAGGGCCGCTGCGGAACTTGCCCGATGAGCAGCCTGATCGTGACGCAAAGCGGCACCCTCACACGACTCACCCTCAACCGGCCCGACAAGGCCAATGCGCTCAACGCCGAACTGGTCGACGCGCTGCTTGGCGCCGTTACCGCGGCGCATAGCGATGGCACGCGCCTGCTGGTGCTCCAGGGCGAGGGCCGCAACTTCAGCGCCGGCTTTGATTTCGGCGGCTACGACGAGCAGAGCGAAGGGGACCTCGTACTGCGTTTCGTGCGCATTGAGCAACTGCTGCAGGCGCTGTACCACGCACCCTTTGCGACGCTGGCTATTGCCTACGGCAAGAATTTTGGCGCCGGCGCCGACCTTTTTGTCGCGGCCTCGGTGCGCGTCGCAGCGCCCGATGCGAGCTTCCGTATGCCCGGCCTGCGCTTCGGGCTGCAGTTGGGCACACGGCGCCTCGCGCAACGCATCGGCGCCGAAAAGGCGCGGGCGATTCTTGCCGAAAGCCGCAGCTTCGACGCCATGGCGGCGCGCGACATCGGCTTTGTCACGCACGTGGCCGAACAGGGGTACTGGGACGCGGTGGTGGCCAAGGAACTGGCGCGGGCGATCACGCTCGAACCCGACGCCACGGCACGGTTGCATGCCGCAACCGTCGCTGACACGCGCGCAACCGACTTGGCTGATCTGGTCGCCTCCGCGTCGCAGCCCGGTCTGAAGGCACGCATCGCCCAATACCGCAAGCAATCGTAAGCCCGGGGCCATGCCCGGCGATATCCTTGCCAGGGTCAATGCCGACGTTGTGAAATGTTACAGCTCGCCGCTAACAAGGACAGCTTCACCGCCAAGGGTGCCGACCCGAGGGCGGCGGCACGGCGCAATTTACCGCACCAATCCGGGCCGATATCGCAAAATGGGGCAAAATCCGGAAAGATTCCGGGCCAGATCCGCCCCACTCACAGACAAGCCCGCCACAGGAGCAGCGAATGAACACCAAAACCACCCTCAAAGTCGTCAAACCCGATGCCGAGTGGCAAAAAGAACTCACCCCCGAGCAGTACGAGGTGGCGCGCAAACACGGCACCGAGCGCGCGTTCAGCGGCGCGTTCTGGGACAACAAAGATACCGGCGTGTACCACTGCGTCTGCTGCGGCACCGAACTGTTCAGTTCCGAGCACAAGTACGACTCGGGCAGCGGCTGGCCGAGCTACTGGCAGCCTGCCGATGCGGACAAGGTCGAAACCACCGTTGACCGCAGCCATGGCATGACCCGCACCGAGGTGCACTGCGCCGCCTGTGAGGCGCATCTGGGCCATATTTTCGAAGACGGCCCCAAACCGACCGGGTTGCGCTACTGCATCAACTCGGCCTCCCTTAAATTCGACAAAAAGCCCGGATAGCCGGCCACATTCGTCCAAGCGATGGTCAACCCGCTCCAGCAGGGTGAGAGGCTATAATAGTGCCCCATGAAATTCCTATTTGATCTATTCCCGGTAATCCTGTTTTTTATCGCCTTCAAGTTCGCCGGAATCTACGCGGCAACCGGGGTGGCCATCGCCGCGACCTTTGCCCAGGTTGGCTGGCTGAAACTGCGCGGCAAAAAGATTGATGCCATGCTTTGGGTCAGCCTCGCCATCATTGTGGTGTTTGGCGGCGCCACGCTCTTTCTGCAAGACGAGACCTTCATCAAGTGGAAGCCCACCGTGCTCTACTGGATGTTCGCCCTGACCCTGGGTTGCGGACAATTGATTTTCCGTCGCAACCTGATGCGCTCGATCATGGGCGCGCAACTGCAATTACCCGAGGTCGCCTGGACAAATCTGCTTTGGAGCTGGACCGGCTTTTTTGCCGTAATGGGCGTGCTCAATCTGTACGTTGCGTTCAACTTTTCGACCGATGACTGGGTGAACTTCAAACTGTTCGGCGGCATGGGCCTGATGCTCGTGTTTGTCATCGCCCAAGCCTTGTTCCTCGCCAAACACATCCAGCAGGAAGATCCGAAATAATGGCCTCCCTGAATATCCCCGCAGACATCGAGCAGCGCCTCGCAGTGCTTACGCCGCAACACCTGGAACTGCTGGATGAAAGCGGACAGCACGTCGGCCACGTCGGCGCGCAGGGCGGCGGCGGGCATTACCGCCTGACCATCGTGTCGCCGCAGTTTGCCGGCAAGAGCACCCTCGCCCGCCATCGCATGGTGTACGATGCGCTCGGGTCGATGATGAAGCATGACATCCATGCGCTCGCCATCATGGCAAGCGCGCCCCACGAAATCAATTCAACCGCTAAGGAAATATCATGAACACCCCCTCCCGCCTACTGCTGACCGTGCTTTTAAGCGCAGCCGTATCCGCCCCCGCATCGGCGCAGACCGCGGCACCCGCCGCCAAAGCTGCACCGGCAGCCGCACCCGCCGCTTCGAACAAGGTCGCCACGGTCAATGGTGTGGCCATCCCAAAGTCGCGCGTCGACGCCATCGTCAAGGAGCGCGCCCAACAGGGCATGCCCGACAACGAAGAAATGCGCAAAGCCATCCGTGACGAACTTAGCAATCGCGAAATCATCGTCCAGGAAGCCAACCGCCGCGGCCTGACCAAGAATGCCGACATGCAAAGCCAGATCGACATGGCCCGCCAGGCGGTGGTCGTACGCGCTTTCCTGCAGGACTTCGTCAAAGCCCATCCGGTGACCGATGAAGTCATCAAGGCCGAGTACGAGAAGGTCAAAGGCCAGATGGGCAGCAAGGAATACAAGGCGCGCCACATCCTGGTCGAGAAAGAAGCCGAAGCCAAGGACATCGTCGCCAAGATTAAAAAGGGCGAAAAATTTGAAGAACTGGCCAAAGTATCCATGGATCCGGGATCAAAAGACAAGGGCGGTGATCTCGACTGGAACACCCCGGCGAGCTACGTCAAGGAATTCTCCGATGCACTGACCAAACTGGAAAAAGGCAAGTACACCGAAGTGCCGGTGAAAAGCCAGTTTGGATTCCATGTCATTCAGCTCGATGACGTCCGCGACGTGAAGTTCCCGGGCCTCGATGAAGTGAAAGCCGGCCTGCAGCAGCGACTGCAACAGCAGCAACTTGAAAAAGCCGTCGCCGACCTGCGCGCCAAAGCCAAGGTCGAGTAATTACCGCTGGCGGATAAAAAAACGGGGCCTGCGGGCCCCGTTTTCCATGGTGGGCGGCGCTCTGATTACCCGCGCCGTATTGCCGCTTGCGACTACTTGGTCGCGAGCGTGTTCTGCACCGACCTCACCCCGGACACGCGGGACATATCCCCCTCCGCGAGCTTTGTCGTGCCGAAACGACAAACAGGCTGGAAAGTCTATATAGAGAGGGCTTTCCAGCCATTCATGTCACACACAAGGCCTGCGGGCGGTCGGCTCATTTGTGCGGCCATCACGCCGCCTTCAGTCCAGACGGGCGCCGGAACTCCTGACCACCTGCGCCCAGCGGTCTATTTCCGTCTTGATGTAGGCCGCCGATTGCTCCGGATTCAGCGCAATGGGCTCCATGCCCATACTCAACAGCTTGTCCCGCAAGTCCGGTGAATTGAGTGCCTTGGAAATCTCCGTGTTTAGCTTGGCGACCACCGCCGGCGGCGTGTTCGCCGGTGCCAACACGCCGTACCAGGCTTTGAGGTCGAAACTGGGCAGTCCTTGTTGTGCCAGCGGAGCGACATCGGGCAGCGCCGGCGAGGCTTGCGCAGAGGTCACGCCAAGAGCGCGCAACTTCCCCGACTTGATGTGCGTTAGCGCTGTGGGAATGTCGACGAAACTCATGGTGATCTGGCCGCCCAGCAGATCGGCCATCGCCGCCGCGCTGCCCTTGTAAGGGACGTGAATCATATCGACGCCAGCGAGACTTTTGAACAACTCGCCGGACAGGTGTTGCGACGTGCCGGTGCCGGCGGAACCAAAGCTCAGCTTGCCCGGTTGCGCCTTGCCAAGCGCCATCAATTCGCGTGCGCTGTTGGCCTGCACCGACGCGTTGACCACCAGCACGTTCTTTTGCACCACCGACACCGACACCGGCGTGAAATCACGCAGCGCATCGAAAGGCATACGCGTGCCGTACAAGCTCGGATTGATGCCATGGGTCGCGCTCGAGCCCATCACCAGCGTATAGCCGTCCGGCGCGCTTTTGGCGACATAGTCGGCGCCGATATTGCCCCCGGCGCCGGTGCGGTTCTCGACCAAAACGTTCTGGCCCAGCGATTCGCCCAGCTTTTGCGCCAAATTGCGCGCCAGCTGGTCGAGTGCGCCACCGGCTGCGAATGGGTTGACGATGATCACCGGCCTGACAGGATAGGCCTGCGCCCGAGCCGCCATGGGCAAAATCGCCAATGCGGCCAGAAACAGCGCCGCAACACCACATAAGGATTGCCTTTGCATTACGCCTTCTCCTTGTATATTTTTAATTATTTTCGCACCTAAACACAATCAATGCATCAACCGCCTTAGCCCCCTGCCCCTGCGGCAGCACGACAAAAGGGTTCACTTCAATCTCAAGGATGCTAGCGGCGCGCTCTACGGCATATTCGGACAATCGCACCATCGCAGCCACCAGCGCCTCGATGTCGGCACGCGGGCTACCGCGAAAGCCCCGCAGCAGGCGCCCAGCCAGCGTACGGTCAATCAGCGCAAGGGCAGCATCCGGCGTGCAGGGACATTGCATGAATGCGACGTCGCGCATCAGCTCAACCGAGGTGCCGCCCAAACCGAACATCAGCATCGGACCGAACTGCGCATCGACCCGCACACCAATGACAGTTTCGACGCCACCCTCAAGCATCGGCTCCAGCGTAAAGCCCTCAAACTGCAGGTGCGGGTTGCGTGTACGCATTGCCGCAGCCGCGGCCGACACTGCGGCGCCGTCGCGCAAACGCAACTGCACCAGCCCGGCCTCCATCTTGTGCGCGACACCACGCGCGATGCCCTTGAGGACCAACGGAAACTCCAGTCCCGCCGCAGCCGCAGCCGCAGCCAGTTCATCTTGCGTGGCGACAAACACCGGCAGCAATACCGGGAATCCGGCGCGCTGCAGTTCGGCCTTTGCTTCAGCCTCATTGAGCAGCCGCGGCGCGGGCGCCTCCGGCATCACCGCTTGCGCCAAAACTGCAGCCGCGGAAGCCACCGCGTCGATCGGTGCGGCGCGTAATG
>CAMDRY010000057.1 GCA_945906975.1 Bordetella parapertussis
CCCGGGCATCTTTGAGCGTGACGCGCCAGGCCCCGGCTTCGCGCCGCGCCGCGCTGCAGCGCGTGCGCGGCAAAACAGTCGCGCCATGCGTGGCAGCCGAGCGCGCGTTTAACACCACCAGGCGCGCATCGTCCACCCAGCCGTCCGAATAGCTGAAGCCGCGTCGAAACTCGGGCTTGAGGCCCGCACCCGCACCGTCAACGCAGAGCGCCACACCCCTGGACTTGGGCAGCTGGGTGCGCCCGCCAATATGGTCATACAAAAACAAACCCAAGCGTATCATCCACGCCGGCCGCAGGTGGGGTTCGTGCGGCAACACGAATTCCAAGGGCCAGATGATATGCGGCGCGATAGACATCAACACCTCGCGCTCGGCCAGCGCCTCAGCCACCAGCCGAAATTCATAATATTCGAGGTAGCGCAGTCCGCCATGGATCAGCTTGCTGCTGGCCGAGGAGGTTGCGCCGGCAAGATCGTGTTGCTCGACAAGCAACACCGACAGGCCGCGTCCTGCGGCGTCGCGTGCGATACCGGCGCCGTTGATGCCGCCGCCAATGATGACGAGGTCGTATTGATTCATGCAGGGCCGGTGCCGGACCGCAAAGCCCAGGCATCTAAGGCAAAGAAAGTCAGAAGGTCAACGTTCGCGCTGGGTCGGTCATGTTTATTGCTCGTGCCCCGATGTTACCGTGTTCCCGTGCGGCACACCGCCTTATACGCCTTTCCCGCTGTCGGACGCCGCGCGCAATGCCTTGGGAAAGCGCATGGGCCGGCTTGGCCGGTGCCGCCCTTTCAGCTGGGTCACGGTGCGCGGACGGCGCGATGCCCAACGCGGCGCCGACCTGAACCTGAAACATGATGGCATCACTGGTGCGCACGAAGTGGCGCGGCATTTCAAAAGAGTTTGACTCGATGATGATGCTGGGCTTGCCGAAGCTGCGCGCAAGCTCGACGCGGCGCTTAAGCCGTTTTACCTGCAGGGCTGCCACATCGGCTGCGATTGACGATTAACAGTTAAGGATTCACTGACCAATGGGGCAAGCCCCCTTGTATATCCCCCCCTCAGAGGGAAGCTTGTCAAAGGGCTCTCATTTGCAGGACTTGATCAGCGCTTACCTAATAGAGATAAGCCTTGGTCAAAAACGACGGCTGTCAGCATCATCGTGTACATCAGTGCATATAAATTGTTCACTTTTGTTTTTTGAAACCCGCGTCAGGAAAGGGTTTAAGGCGCATTGTCGTGACAATTTTGTCATCCACATCAATCCGGGCGTTGGCCGGTGTAAGGATCAGGCTTTGGCTTTGATGAAGCCGGCGATATTGCCAAGCAACTCGTCTTCCTGAAAAGGCTTGCCAAGGTAGACATTCACACCGATCTCCTTGGCATAGGCGCGGTGTTTGTCGGCCATGCGCGAAGTGATCATGATGATGGGGATGTGCTTCAGGCGCGCGTCGGCACGCACATTGCGCGACAGGTCGAAGCCGTCCATGCGCGGCATTTCTATATCCACCAGCATCACCGCCGGGGACATGTTTTGCAGTTGCTCCAGCGCATCGACACCGTCCTTCGCGGTAACGAACTGGTAGCCCTCGCGCGCGAGGAGACGGCCGGTGACCTTGCGCACGGTGAGCGAATCATCCACCACCATGATGACCGGCTCTTCGGGCGCCTCCGGAGGCGCCGCCACCGGCACAACCGGTACTTCGGCCTCACCGGCCGACGGCTCCGTTGGCGCACGCTGGGCGAGGATGACCGGATTGAGGATGAGGACGATTTCACCCGTGCCCAGCACCGTGGCGCCGGTAATGCCGGGGATGCGGGCGATTTGCGGGCCGACGTTCTTGACGACGATTTCCTGGTTGCCCACCAGTTCGTCCACCTCGACCGCCACCACGTCGATGCCGCTGCGAAGGAACAGCAGGGGCGTCGTGCGCCGCGGCGCCGCAGCGGCCCCCTTTGGCAGTGACAGAAGGCGCGGCAGGTGGTGCAGTTTGTAGCGGCGGTTGTGCAGTTCGGCGTGGCCGCTTTCATGCGCGGCGGCGATATCCTTGGGCCGCAGCTGCATGATCTGCTCGACCATCGATCCGGGCACGGCGAACATGCGGCCTGCGGCCCGCACCAGCACGGCTTGCGTCACCGCCAGCGTCAAGGGCAGATACAGCGTAAATTTGGCACCCTTGCCTGGCTCGGACTTGATTGCGACGCGGCCACCCAACGCTACGACCTCGCTCTTCACCACGTCCATCCCAACGCCACGTCCGGCCAGCTGGGTCACATCCTCGGCGGTTGAAAAGCCCGGCTGGAAGATAAACTCCGCCAGCTCGCTATCGTTTGGCTGTTCGTCTTCGCGCATCAAACCCTGTTTGATGGCCTTTTCCCGGATGCGCGCCAGGTCGAGCCCAGCACCGTCGTCGGCGAGGGCCAGCACCACATCGTTGCCCTCCTGCCGCAGGTCGAGCCGGATCTCGCCGGTCTCGTTCTTGCCAGCCGCGAGACGCCGCTCGGTCGATTCGAGGCCATGGGTAATGGCATTACGCAGCAGGTGCTCAAACGGCGCGGTAATACGCTCGAGCACCGACCGGTCCATCTCCACCTGGCCGCCGCGGATGTCCAGGTTGGCGCGTTTGCCCAGCTCCTTGGCCGTCTGGCGGACGATGCGGTAGAGCCGGTCGCCAATGGACGAAAAGGGCACCATGCGGATTCGCATCAGATCTTGCTGCAGGTCGCGGCTCATGCGCGACTGGGCGGCAAGGGCGGCGTCGGTTTCATCCACCGCGGCGGTGAGGTTCTGGTGCACGGTGCCGACGTCATTGACGCTTTCGGCCATCATGCGTGTGAGTTCCTGAAAACGCGAAAAGCGGTCGAATTCGAGCGCGTCGAAACCCTCTTTTGTTTCAGTGACGATCTGCTGCTTGGACTGCATTTGCGTCTCGGCCTGGATCTCGACCTCGCGCAATTGTGCGCGCAGGCGCCCCATATTGTCGGTGAGCTCCTGCAGTGCGGCCTTGAGCACACGCATCTCGCCTTCGATACGGGTGCGGGCGATGCTCACTTCACCGGCCTGATTGACCAGGCCGTCAATCACATCAGCGCGAACCCGCAGCACACCGGCGCGCACACCCTCTATGTCCCGCGGCACGGCCACGGTTTGCGTCTCACCGCCCGGGATCGCAACTGCGGACGCCACAACAGCCGCACCCGCTGCAGCCTCGCCCGGCGCTTTGTCGACCGGCCCCTCAAGCCGCGGCCGATTCTGCAGCCGGTCAAGAAGGTAACCCATGCGATCGAGCGAGGTTTCTAGCCCGTCGAACAGCGACACCGGCGAGGAGCCGAGCGCAACTGCGTTCTCGATGCGCGTTTCCATGTGGTGGGTAAGCTCACCCAAGCCCATGGCGCCGGCCATGCGCGCACTGCCTTTTAGCGTGTGCAGCAGGCGTTGCAGGTTCTGCCCAAGCGCTGCGTCCGCAGCATTGGCGCGCCAATCGCGCAAGGTATTGCCGATAGCCGGCACCAGTTCACCGGCCTCCTCGAGGAACACCGGCAGCAGTTGTGGGTCGAGCTCGTCCTCCATGCGAGCCTGCCGGCGCTCGGTTTCGGCTTGCTCCAGTTCCGCCGCCATCGTGTTCTGTGACGGCGCAGCCGGCAAATCAATCACTTGTGCCAACGCAGGGGGGGGAGGCGCTGTCTCTCCAATAGCGGGCTGATCAACAGCGGCGGCGCGCGCCAGCGTCGCCGCAGCCATGGCGGCACTTGCCTCATTTTGCGCGTTCTGCGCCGCAGCCACCGCTGCGGTTTCAAGACGTTCAATCAGCGCGGTTGCGGCATCCGGAGGAATGCATTCGCTGACACGCATTGCCATGACATCGAGCGCGGCGACCGCCTCGGCAACCGATGCCTGGTCAAACTCACTGACTGTGCCATAGCAGAGCTGCTGCAACGCACGCTCTAGCGCTTGGCCAAGTTCACGCATGTCCTCCAAACGGATCGTTCCGGCTATGCCTGCGAGGGTATGCGACGCGCGCAGAAACCCATCACTGACTACGCCGTGGTCCCTGAGAACCTGAAGCTCGGCACGCATCACCGCCAGGTGCGCTGTCGTTTCACTGATGAAAATGCCGAACAGCGTGGGCGAAACACGAAGCTCGCCGATTTCAACCATGTCGTCCTCGGGAGGCAGGACGGCAACCGGGGCCGCCTCCTCGGCGGGCACGGGAACAGGCGCGAGCGGCTCCTCCCCGTGCCTCACACCTTCGGCCATTGCAATCAGCGCCTGTTCGTCGCTGGAACTGCCCCCCTGCTTGAGGCGTTCAACATTGACGCGAAAATAATCATGCGCAGCGCGCACGAGAGCGGTCAGCGCCGGCGTTGCATCGCGCGCCTCCTGCAGCCAGATGTTGATGATCTGCTCGACCGCCCAGGCCGCCTCACCAAGTCGTGTCAACCCGACCATGCGGCCGCTGCCCTTGAGTGTGTGAAAACCGCGGCGGATGACCGTTAGCGCCTCCTGATTTTGCGGTTGCGCTTCGCTAGTCGCGACATGGCGGGCAATACTCGCCAGCACTTCATCTGCCTCTTCGAGATAAACACCGAGCAACTCGGCATCCACGATTTCATCCGTGGCATCGATCAGCTTTGTGGTCTCGGCCGAAGGCTCCGGTGCAGCTGTTCCCGGAACGATGCCTTCGATCGCCTCGGCGAGCGGCTGATGCGGCATCGCCCCGGATTTGTCCAGCATCGAGAGCGCTTCGCTCGCCTGGGTTTCCAGCCTCACGTCAGCTATCAGGCCGGCATCTTTCTGGATTGACTCCAGGTTTTGCCGCAACTCCTGCTTGATGATCGAGTCGTTGGGTTTTTCCCTCCAGGCTTCGAACAGCGTTGCAGCATCTTTTTTCTGTTGCTCAAGCTCAGCCTCGACCGAACCGCCAAGACGCTGGGTACGTTCCATCGCGGTCTCGGGCACGCTTGGCTTGATCGGGCGTACGGCCAGATCAAAGTCGGCCTTGCCATGCGCGAGCGCCTCGATATAAAAACCAAGCCCGGACAAAGCCTGGGCGACACGCTCAAAGTCTTCCGACTGCGGCGCATAGGTTTCGCTGGCGAAACGGCTTATGTCCTGACGGCACGCACCGAGCATGTCGCCGGCGCGGGTTTCACCCAGCATGGACAGGGCGCCCAGCACCTGGCGTATGGGTTTGTCGAGGGCCGTGAGATCTGCGCGCTTGGTGACATCGCGGAAAAATCCGTCCAGCGTTTGCTCTATGGCGCGCAGGTTCGCCTGAATTTCGGCCACCACCTGGTGCATGGCGAGCCGCTCCTGCGCACGACGCGACATTTCATCCAATAGCGGAATATGGGGCGCGCCGACCGGCGGACGCCCGAGCGCGCACGCCTTTAACCTTTCGGCCATCACCTGCGCCTGCTGCGCAAACTCGGTGGCTACGCCGGCGTAGTTTTCAAGCGCGTTATCAAGAAGAAGCAAGGATGTCGCCACTTCCATGGCGACGACCTCGTTGGCTTTTTGTGCACTACTGGCAAGCCAGACACCGATAAGGGCCAGCTCACGGGCGAGTACGGCCATTTCGGTCTTGGGCAATTTTTCCGCGCCCTCCTTGATCTGCGCGGCAAGGTCCTTGAAAGCGCTCAGGCTAGGCTGGTGGCCTGAAGCGAATTTGTTCCAGGCGTCCTTCGCCTGCGTAACGTACTCGTGTAAAGCACGTACTTGCGGCTGTTCGGGCAAGGCCGCCGCACGCGCGGCATTACGCTCGGGGATGCTGCCCTCAAGGGCGTAATTGTCGTGCACATCGCGCAGCAGGTCGCTCGCCGGTGCCGCGTGTGCGACAAAATAAAGCGTCTCTCGAATCAAGCGTTCGGCGACATTCGCCGAGCCTTCTATCAGCCGTTTTAACTGCTGCTCAATGCGCATGCACATGCGCTTGGCATCGAGATCCGGGGGAAGCGCATTGTGCGCAAGCGCATCGCAAAAAGCCGCCGCCACCCACCAGAAGTCCCGCTGTGTGGGCAATTGCTGCGCCGACTCGATAGCGCTGATAGCCTCGCGCATTTCGTTCGGGCCGGCGGCATCGTGTTTTATCCATTTCAGCAAACCGCGTTGAAAGCGGCTGCGCTGATCGCGAAAGTACCCGGACGCCTGCTCGGGCGGCATTTGCGCGAGCACATCGGCGCGGCGCGGCGCCCTGTTCGCGAGGTCGGGGTAATACAGATCGGTCGGGTCGGCCTCGCGGCCGCTTGCCGCCAGCAACTCGCCGTAAGCACCGAGCAGCCGCAGCGGCTGATTGGAGACACCGTTAATCAACTGATCGAGATAATCAGAAAGTGCCGCGTACCCGCGCTGGACCCGGCGGAAATTCTCCCCGCTGCAGGGCAGGGTTTCACGCTCAAGGTTGGTAAGGAATGATTCGAGCTCCTCGGAAACGCGGGTAACGCCGTCCAGCCCGACGACCTGCAACGCACCATGCGCTTGATGCAGATGGGTTTGACTGGCTTTGAGCAGGCTTTTATCGGCGTTGTTAGCGGCGAATTTCTTCAGCGCATCGAGCGAACGCGCGAGCGACTGGTCAATCTCCCCTTTTACCCAGGAGAGCGGCCCAACATCAAATTCGACGCGCGAGTTCATCGTGAGTTGATTGGCTGCGTGAGGCGGTCAAGCGATCTTGAAGTTGGAGACCGAGCCCTTGAGCTCCTCGGCCAGATCCGAAATCTGCCCGATGGACACCGCCGTTTGCTGCGTGCCCTCGGTCGTTTGTTTGGTGATCGCCAGGATGTCCTGCATATTGGCGGCAACCGCGCCGGCGATGTGCGCCTGCTGCTTGGTGGTTCCGGCAATACCCTCGATCAGCTCTGCCAGCCTGGTCGACACCTGGCTGATCTCGCCAAGGGCCTGACCCGCGTTATCGGATAGCTTGGCGCCCTCAACCACGCCCTGGGTGCTTTTTTCCATCGCCGCCACCGCCTCCTGGGTATCGGTCTGAATGGTTTTGACGATGGCGCCGATTTGCTTGGTCGCCTCAGCCGACCGTTCCGCGAGTCGCTGCACCTCCTCGGCCACCACCGTAAACCCGCGCCCGGCCTCGCCCGCCGATGCCGCCTGGATCGCGGCGTTGAGCGCGAGCACGTTGGTCTGTTCCGTGATGTCCGTGATCAGTTCGACGATCTCGCCGATCTCCTGCGAGGACTCACCCAAGCGCTTGATGCGCTTGGCCGTGTCCTGGATCTGCTCGCGAATTTCGCTCATGCCAGAAATCGAGTTTTGCACCGCCGCTGTGCCTTTCTGGGCCGCCGCAAGTGACTGGCGCGCCACCGTCGCCGACTCCTCGGCGCTCGTCGACACATTGTTAATGGCGGTGGCCATCGACAATACCGAGTTCGAGGTCTCTAGAATTTCCTCGGATTGCTTTTCAGCCGCCGCCAGCAATCGCGTAGAGGTCTCACGCGCGGCATCGGTGGCGTTTGAAACCTGGGCCGCGGCCTTGTTGATCCGGCCAACCAGTACGCGCAACTCTTCAATGGTGTAGTTAACCGAGTCCGCAATGGCGCCGGTGATATCCTCGCTCACCGTTGCGCTCACCGTCAAATCACCGTCGGCGAGGCTACCCATTTCATTCATCAGACGCAGAATGGCGTCTTGATTGGACTGGTTCTGGCGCGCGGCATCCTGCCTCTGGCATTCCGACTCTTGCGCCTGTTGCTGAATGTCATCCCGATACACCTTGATCATTAAAAGTATGACGCCAATGGTGAGGAGCACGAAAAATGTCATGGCGGCAAAGTTCCGCGCGCGCCCTGCAAGTTCCTCCTGGTACGCATCAGCAAGTTTTTGCGTGGCATTCAGAAGATTCTCCGAATCTGCCAATACGGCCCGTCCCGCAGCCTTCGCGTTGACGAGGTTCTGAAGACCGCCGAGTATGTCTGCGATGGCCGGCTGAAACTCCTTGTAGGCAGTCTCAAGCTCGGTCATTTTGCCCGCGGTCTCGCTATCCTTGGTCGCACCCACGCGCAGTGTGTCGCTGCCTGTCATCAAACCCTGCAGGATGTCGCGGAAGGTATTGGTGTCCTTGCCCATGAGGAACGCGACTTCGGGGTCGACAACCTCGGAGGCGAGCATGTTGTTCGCATTTTTAGCCAGTCGTTGCGTCAGCATGACCAGCTGGCCGGACAACGCGACTTCACGTTGCGCCGAGCCCAATTGCAGCTTGAGCGCCGAAACCTGCTCCGCGATGTCGAGCAGTGCCGGATTACGCGAATTGATGCTGCGCACCGAAGAACCCAGGGTAACCAGGTTTTTTTGCTGTGCCTGAACCAACACGAGGTTCTTGTTGGTTTTCTCCCATTCCTGCGTCAGCGCCTCGAGCATGGGTTGAACCTGATCTGAGGTGGCGGGAAGTTTTACGCCACCGGGTGCATCGCCGCCGTTGCTCAGCAAGGCGAGCAGGCCGCTGAATGTGTCACGCGCATCGCGCAGGCGACGGAAGGCTTCGGCGCTGCCCTGCAATCCACCCTGCGTTTCTTTGGCAATCCGCTGGGACAGCATGCGCATCTGGCCCGCCGCAGAAACATACACCGTGCCGTTTGTCGCCATACGCACGTCGACGAACACGAGCGCTGCAGTGACCAGCAGACAGGCCAGGATAATGGTGCCCAGAATCTGGTACTGCCGGCTGGCCGCCATCTTGCCAATCAAGGGCAGTGGTGCGCCAGAACGAAGCGCCTCCTGCCTGGCATTTTCCATCACCGTTGTTGCACCCCGTATGACCAGGGTGGAATGCATCGCCGGGTTGGCAGCCTTGGGCTTGGCTGTGGCAAGCGCAGACGCTTTTGCCGTATCGGTCTGCTTATTTTGTTTTTGGGGCTTGCCTTTCCCGAATTTCAATTCAGGCAGTTTGAATGCCATACACCCTCCAGATCGTTCGCGTTGGTTACGTCATTTGCCAAAATGGGCTTGCATGCTCAGGTACCTTCTCGTCCTCAGACACCCGCGTGCAAAAAATCGTCGTGTCGCACCAATTCACCGGCCGCAAGCTCCTGCCACAGACGTCCCTCCGAATCACGGTAACTCGCCGCAATCCAGCGCGTTACGTCAGCCGCGTTGTCTTGCTCAAGTTGCTGCACGTTGCGCAGGCCTGTCATGCGACTGATGAGTAAGGCCGCGTTGACCTTATAACGCCCGGCGAGCAGGATGATTCGCGCTTCCGCCGTCCGGGGTGTCGGCTCCCCGCCCATAAAAAGCGCCAAATCAATAACGCTATACAAGTTGCCGCGGATATTCGCCAAGCCGAGAAACCATGCTTGCGTAAGCGGCACCGAGGTCACCTGCGGCAACGGCAGCACTTCGCTCGCTTCATCAAGGCGGAGCAACAAGTTAGCCCCCCCGACCTGAATCCCAAGCCGTGACCCCGACGTGGACTGGTCGGCCGCGCCTTTAAGGCGCTCGACCAGTTCCTGCTGGAAGTCTCGAAGGCTGGTTTTCTTGATCGCCACGCTGTTTTCTGCCCTTCCCGCCGCCTAGCCCAATGCGGCAATTTTGCCCAGCAGTTGGCCGGCATCAACCGGTTTGGTGAGGTATTCCTTGGCGCCCTGACGCATTCCCCACACCTTGTCCGTTTCCTGATCCTTGCTGGTGCACATGATCACCGGTATGTGCCTGGTAGCCTCGTCGCGCGTGATGTTGCGCGTCGCCTGAAACCCGTTTAAACCGGGCATCACCACATCCATCAAAATCAAGTCGGGCAGTTCGGCCTTGGACTTGTTGATGCCTTCCTCTCCGTTTTCGGCGAGCACCACCTGGAATCCGGCCTTGGTCAGGGTCTCCAGCATGAACTGGCGCTCAGTTGCCGAATCGTCCACTACGAGAATTTTCTTGATCGTCATTTTCAGTTCCCTTGCGTCTGTGTTCAGTGTCTTGGTCCTTGGTTCTGGTTTCTAGACTGCCCGTTGCGGCGCGTACGCGGCAACGGTCTTGAGCAAGCTATCCTTGGCGAATGGCTTGGTCAGATATTCATCCGAGCCCACCATGCGCCCTCGCGCGCGATCGAACAGCCCATCCTTGGATGACAGCATGATTACGGGCGTGCCAGAGAACCGCGGATTTTTTTTGATCAGGGCACAGGTCTGATAGCCATCGAGGCGCGGCATCATGATGTCGACAAACACGACATCGGGCTGGTGGTCGGTAATCTTTGACAACGCGTCAAAGCCGTCCTCCGCAAGAATGACCTTACATCCAGCTTGCACGAGAAAAATTTCCGCACTCCGGCGTATGGTGTTCGAGTCATCGATCACCATAACCTTGACCCCGGATAGACTGACCGTGTCGTTCACTGATCTGGTTCCCTGTGCGTCCGCCCGGTCCGCTGCCAAGCACGATCTTGGGCAAAGTCTTGATCACGTGGCGGAGCCCCGTAATCGACGCAGACTATGCATTTAAATTATTTAAAAACAGTTAATTACAGAGCAATTCTTAAGCTAAAAAACGGACAAATTACCGACAGGCGCACTGCTATTCCGGACACCTCTTTCGGCCGCGCCGGCCACGGCGCTTCCTCGGTTTCCATCATTTCGATATCTACCTGCTTGAGCCCCTATCCGGGCCCTGCAATTGACGCAAACTATACGCCTAAATGATGACAAAACAAATCGTTACAAAGCATTTCTAAGGCAGATTGAGACAATTGACACCTAGCGGTCATCCCATGCCTGATAGGCCTTTTATCAGGCGTGGCCCGCAGGTATTTTTAGACTTCCACCATCTCGAAATCTTCCTTGCGCGCACCGCATTCGGGGCATGTCCAGTTCATCGGAACGTCGTCCCAGCGCGTTCCGGGCGCGATGCCCTCCTCGGGTAATCCAGCCTGCTCATCGTAGATCCAACCGCAAATGAGGCACATCCAAGTCTTGTATTCAGTAGTGACGATCATATTCAAAGGTAGGTTAAAATGGTCTCCCGCATCTTACCTTGTTGCTCTCCATGCTTCTAGGTTTGGTTCGATCCCTTTGTGACATGGGGTTTCTCCCCTCATCCCACGCGACCGCGCCCGAAATGCCTCACAGGTAGCACCTCCGAATGCCCTCATCCCCCCCCATTGTGCTTTCGTTCGCCGCCAGCGATCCTTCGGGCGGTGCCGGCATTCAGGCCGACATCATGACGCTGTCGTCGATGGGCTGCCACGCCTTGTCCGTCATCACTGCGATCACGGTGCAGGACACGGCCGGCGTGGATGACATTTTGCCGATCGACTCAGACTGGGTCGCCGACCAGGCTCGTCTTGTGCTCGAAGACATGCCGGTTTCGACATTCAAGATTGGTCTGCTGGGAAGCGTCGAGAACATTGCCGCCATAGCCGAAGTGGTGTCCGACTATCCGGACGTGCCGCTCATTCTTGACCCGGTGCTGGCCTCCGGACGTGGTGACGAGATGGCCACCGACGACATGATTTGCGCGCTGCGCGAACTGCTGGTGCCGCAAACGACCATCCTCACGCCCAACAGCATTGAGGCGCGCCGCCTTGCCCAGGAGGATGACGAGGACATCACCCTAGACGAATGCGCCAAGCGCCTTCTGGATATGGGTGCCGAGTATGTTTTGATCACCGGCACGCACGAAAATACGCCCCAAGTCATCAATACGCTGTACGGACCCGACGGCCTGGTGCGTTCCGAGAGCTGGGAACGCCTCCCAGGCAGCTACCATGGGTCGGGCTGCACGCTTGCTTCGGCGATCGCAGCCACCATCGCCAACGGACTGGACATTCCCGAAGCGGTGCACGAGGCGCAGGAATACACCTGGCAATCGCTGGCTGCGGCGTTCCGTCCGGGAATGGGACAGAACATCCCGGATCGGTTTTTCTGGGC
>CAMDRY010000058.1 GCA_945906975.1 Bordetella parapertussis
CGGTGATCGTGACAGTAGGTGCAATTCGCATGTCTGTAGCCCCCTCATACTACAGACATCGCAATCGCAGTTAAGTTTCATCATATTAGACGCACTACACTAGGCTCCAGCCACCCATGCCGCAGTGTTCACACGGCGATGTGGCAGCCGCCGGTATCAGCGTGAGCGCACGGTCTGTACCGGGCTGAGCGTCACATAGGCGTCGGCTTGCGCGACATGGTTGCGCTCCACCCTGCCGGCCTTGACCGAGACCACGCACTGGCGGGAGCTGAAAAAAAGCCCCTTGAAGACGATGGCGAACTGCAGGAACTCCTGACGCCGCGCGCCCTCGGGCGCCGTGGTGAGCATGCGCCCGGGGTCGCCGCGAATCCTGAGCAGGCCGGGCTTGCCCGGCAAGTCGCCGACCAGGGCGTTCACCTGGGCGCCGTCCAGTCCGGGGCGGAACAACGCGCAAAGTGCAGTCGCGCGCGATGAGGCGAGCAGGTGATCGGCGCCGACCAGTAGCAACAGCGCCAGGGCCAGTGCAAGTACCGAGGTCGAGGCCTTGCGGTTTCGCGTCATGCGGCAGCCTGTATGTTCAGCTCCCGCCCCCGAGGATCAGCGCGAGTGCCGCGGGCGCAGGGCTGAAGGCCTTGCCGTATCCGGCGACAAAGCGCAGTGACACCGGCCGAATGACGAAGAGCGAAAAATCTGCCAGCTCGAACATCTGCGCGGCATCTGCAAAACGGGCGAGATAGCAGGCGCGGGCGCTGGCGTAATCGTCGCCATCGCGAGGCAGAGGCAGCGCATCGCCCTGCACGCTGAGGCGCGGCAGGGCTTGCGGCGCAATGTCCCCGCCTTCGGGGGCGGTGATAAGCAGGCTCACGCGCGGCTGGGCGAGCATGTCGCGGGTGTGTGACGCGAGGGCGCTGACATGAATCAGGAAGTGCCGCTCGTTGCCATAGAGTGCGTACGGCACCATAGAAACAAAGGGCTCGTTCGAATGCAGCGTGCCAAGGGCGGCAACGCTGCGCCTGAGCACCAGTTCACGCAGCGTGCGCGTCAGCCCGGCGTCAAGGGCCATGGTTAGACTCGCGGTTGGTTTGTTGCTGGTCGCCGTCGACATAAAACCATATGCCGTTCTCGCGCACGAACCGGCTGGTCTCGTGCAGGCGATGGGCACGGCCGCCGACTTTGTGACGGGCGACGAACTCGACCAAGGCACGATCGGGGTCAAGCGCATCGGAGGCGTGGCGCCTGACCTCAAGCCCCAGCCACTTGCCGGGGGGCATTGCGGCCAGCCCGAGGCTCGCCGGGCGCGTGCCCGCCTGCCAGGTGGCGAGCAGGTAATCCTCGCGGCCCAGGGTGTAGGCGGTGTAGCGCGAACGCATTAATTGCTCGGCTGTGGCCGCCTTGTTGCCGCCATCGAGCAAGCGGCCGCAGCAGGCGGCGTAGGCGAGGGTACTGCCGCAGGGGCAGGCAGCAATGCTCATCGTGCGCGGGATGTGCGGTTAAGCATGACAGGATAGTAGTCGAGGTGCGGCGTGGGCCGCAAATGCGCCGACGGCCGCGCCAACATTCCCGGTAGATATGGCTGGAAAGCCAAGCCTGGAGCGGATTTCCAGCCATCAACCCGGCTCAGCGCTACAGATTATTTTCCGACAAAGGCCTGCTGCAGGCCGGCGCCGGAGAAGGCCCGGGGCAGCCTGCCCTCGGTGGCGTAGATATACAGCGCGCTGAGAACGATGGCGTTGAGGGCGCTCCCCACCAGCGCGGAGAGCAGGACGATGGACGCCATCAAGGCCAATCCGACCACAACGACGAACCAACCGCCGCCGGGCATGGTCGGCACGCGACCTGGTCTGCCGGGAATGGCAGGCGAAAAAAAGGCCGGGCTCTATGGAGCCCGGCCTTGCTGGTCTTACGGGTATTGCTGTTCTTGCGTCGTGCTCAGGCCGCCTTACTGACCGAAGCTTCCGGCTTGTTGAGCAACTCACGCAGCACGAAGGGCAGGATGCCGCCGTGGCGGTAGTAGTCGACTTCGATTGGCGTGTCGATGCGCAGCTTGACCACAACCTCGCGTACGCTGCCGTTCTTGGATGTGATGACCAGTGTCACGTCCTGTTGCGGTTTGATGTCGCCGTCGATGCCGCGCACCTCGACCAGTTCCTCTCCGGTGAGGGCGAGGGTGTCGACCGAGTCGCTGCCCTTGAACTGGCAGGGCAATACGCCCATGCCGATCAGGTTGGAGCGGTGGATGCGCTCGAAGCTGCGTGCGATGACGCATTTCACGCCGAGCAGCATGGTGCCCTTGGCCGCCCAGTCCCGCGATGAACCGGTGCCGTATTCTTCGCCGCCGAATACCACGGTTGGAACCTTGTCGGCCATGTACTTCATCGCCGCGTCATAGATGGGCATCTGCTCGCCCGAGGGTTGGTGGATGGTGAGTCCGCCCTCGACGCGTGAGCCGTCGGCCTTGGCCGGCAGCATCAGGTTCTTGACGCGCACGTTGGCGAAGGTGCCGCGCATCATTATCTCGTGGTTGCCGCGGCGGGCGCCGTAGCTGTTGAAGTCCGACACCGAGACGTCGTTCTCCTGCAGGTAGATACCGGCGGGCGAAGTGGGCTTGATCGAACCGGCCGGGCTGATGTGGTCGGTGGTGATCGAGTCGCCAAACACGCCAAGCACGCGCGCGTTGCGAATGCCCGTGGTCGGCTTCGGTTCCATGCCAAAGCCTTCGAAGAAGGGCGGTTCGGCGATGTAGGTTGAGGCGGGCCAGTTGTAGACCTGGCCCGAAACGGCCGGTACGGTCTTCCACATCGGGTTGGTGTTGGCGAGGTCGCTGTAGAGTCTGCGGAAGGTGGCCGGGTCCATGGCGAACTTCATGCATGCCTGGATTTCCTTGTTGGTCGGCCAGATGTCGCCGATCCACACGTCCTTGCCGTTTGTTCCCTTGCCCACCGGTTCGGTCATCAGGTCGACCAGCATGTTGCCGGCGATGGCGTAGGCGACCACCAGCGGGGGCGAGGCGAGGAAGGCTGCGCGCAGGTTGGGGTGGATGCGGGCCTCAAAGTTGCGGTTGCCCGAGAGCACGGCCGCGGCGACGAGGTCATTTTGCACAATGGTTTCTTCGATTGTCTCGGGCAGCGGGCCGGCATTGCCTATGCAAGTGGTGCAACCGTAGGCAGAGACATAGAAGCCGAGTTTCTCGAGGTAGGGCAGCAGGCCCGCCTTCTCAAGATATTCGGTCACCACGCGCGATCCGGGGGCGAGCGAGGTCTTGACGTGCTTTTTCACCGTCAGGCCGTGCTCGACGGCTTTTTTTGCCAGCAGTCCGGCAGCCAGCAGCACGCTCGGGTTTGATGTGTTGGTGCAAGAAGTGATGGCGGCGATCAGCACGTCACCCGAACCAACATCGATGCCATCGCGCGTCTTGAAGCGCTTTTTCAGGTCTTCGGGTTTTTTCGAGTAACCGTTGTCCGAGGGCGGGCTGGAGAATACCTCGGTAAAGCGGCTCTTGACCTTGCCGATATCAATGCGGTCTTGCGGACGCTTGGGGCCGGCGAGCGAGGGCACGACCTTGGCGAGATCGAGTTCGACCACCTGGCTGTAGTCGATGTCGCCTTTTTTGGGTGTGCCATACAGGCCTTGCGCCTTGAAATAGGACTTGAAGGCGTCAATCTCCTCCTTGGTGCGGCCGGTGCCCTCGAAGTAATCAATGGTGTTGTCATCGACGCCGAAAAAGCCCATGGTTGCGCCGTAGTCGGGCGCCATATTGGCGATGGTGGCGCGGTCTGGAACGGACAGGCTCTCGGTGCCTTCGCCGAAGAACTCGACGAACTTGCCCACGACCTTGGTCTTGCGCATGAGTTCGGTCACGGCCAGCACGAGGTCGGTGGCGGTGACGCCGCCGATCAGCGCGCCCTTGAGGTGGACGCCGACCACGTCGGGAGTAAGGAAGTAGTTGGGCTGGCCCAGCATGCCGGCCTCGGCCTCGATGCCGCCCACACCCCAGCCGACCACGCCGATGCCGTTGATCATGGTGGTATGGCTGTCGGTGCCGACGAGCGAGTCGGGATAGAAAACGCCGTCTTTCTTATGCACGCCGCGCGCAAGGTATTCGAGGTTGACCTGGTGCACGATGCCGATGCCCGGGGGCACGACCTTGAAGGTTTCGAAAGCCTGCATGGCCCACTTCATGAACGTGTAGCGCTCGGTGTTGCGCTTGAACTCAAGCTTGGTGTTGAGGTCGAGCGCGTTCTTGCTACCGTAATTGTCTATCTGTACGGAGTGGTCGACCACCAGGTCCACCGGTGCGAGAGGCTCGACTACCTTGGGGTTTTTGCCCAGGCGGTCGGCGGTGCTGCGCATGGCGGCGAGGTCCGCAAGCACCGGAATGCCGGTCAGGTCTTGCAGCACGATACGCGCGAGCACGAAGGGGATTTCCTCGGTGCGCGGAGCGTTGGGTTTCCAGTTGGCAACCTGGCGGATATTCGATTCGTTGACTTTCTTGCCGTCGCAATTGCGCAGTACCGACTCGAGCACGATGCGCATCGAAACGGGCAGGCGCGAGATTTTGACACCGAGGGCTTTTTCCAGCACCGGCAGTGAATAGAATTTGCCGGTCTTGCCCGAGGCCATCTTGAATTCTTGCAGCGTATTGAAGGGGTTGTTCATGCTTTGCTCCTGATGGATTCGCCCGCGATGGGGGATGGCGCGGGCGAGGTCGCTATTTTAGTGAAATCCGCAAAATCGCGCCGCCCTGACGGCGCGATCGGCTTGCGGCTGGATTATGCCGGCCGCTCAGATGACGAAGAGGTCGACGAACTCGTTCACCGGCATGGCTTCGAGCTTGGCCTGGTTCTGGCACAGTACGAGGATGGCTTTTTGCTGCTTGACCGGGAAGCGGCGCGCCAGGTTGGTCGCGAACTTCGCCTCGAGCACCGGGATACCTTCCTTGCGGCGGCGACGGTGGCCGATGGGATACTCGCACACCACTTCCTTGAGTTTTTTGCCGTCCTTGAATTCCACGGTAAGTGCGTTGGCGATGGAGCGTTTTGCCGGGTCGTGGTAGTCCTTGGTGAACAGCTTGTCTTCCACGCAGACCATCTTGTCGCGCAGCACGTCGATGCGCTTGTCTGAGGCGATGTTGTCCTCGTAGTCCGAAGCGGTGAGGCGGCCGTGGATCAGCGGCACCGCCACCATGTACTGGATGCAGTGGTCGCGGTCGGCCGGATTATTGAGCGGACCCTTCTTGTCGATGATGCGGATGGCGGCCTCATGGGTGCGGATGGTGATCTTCTTGATGTCATCGACCGAACGACCGAGTTTCTTGAGCTCGGCGTGCAGTGTCATGGCGCACTCGACCGCTGTCTGCGAGTGGAATTCGGCCGGAAAGGAGATCTTGAACAGCACGTTTTCCATGACGTAAGAGCCGTAGGGGCGCTGGAATTTGAATTCCTGGCCCTTGAACAACACGTCGTAAAAGCCCCAGCCCTTTGCGCTGAGCACGGAGGGGTAGCCCATCTCACCGGTCTTGGCGATAAGGGCGAGGCGCACGGCACGGCTGGTGGCATCGCCCGCCGCCCAGGACTTGCGCGAGCCGGTGTTGGGCGAGTGGCGGTAGGTGCGCAGGCTTTGGCCGTCCACCCAGGCGAGCGACAGCGCATTGATGACTTCGTCGTAAGACAGGCCCAGCATGTCGGACACCACGGCGGTTGATGCCACCTTGACCAGCACCACATGGTCGAGGCCGACCTTGTTGAAGCTGTTCTCAAGCGCGAGGCAGCCCTGGATCTCGTGCGCCTTGATCATGCCGGTGAGCACATCCTTCATGAGCAGCGGTTTTTTGCCGGCGGCGACGGCGTTGCGCGACAGCCAGTCGGCCATGGCGAGGATGCCGCCAAGGTTGTCCGACGGGTGGCCCCATTCTGCGGCAAGCCAGGTGTCGTTGAAGTCGAGCCAGCGGATCATGGTGCCGATGTTGAAGGCGGCCTGCACCGGATCGAGCTGAAACTGGGTGCCCGGCACCTTGGCGCCGTTGGGGACCACGGTGCCCGGCACGATAGGCCCCATCAGCTTGGTGCAGGCCGGGTATTCAAGCGCCTCGAAGCCGCAACCGAGCGTGTCCATCAGGCAAAGGCGGGCGGTGTTGTAGGCCTCCTTGCTACTGATCTTGGCTTTGGTGGCGTAGTTGGCGATGTCCACCAGCACCTTGTCGGATTTGGGGCGGACGTTGGAGATGTGTGCGCTCATGCGGGTTACCTTGCTGTTGTTTATGGGTGAAGGAGTGAAGGAGTGAAAAGTGAAAGGTGATGCGGGTCAGTGTGCGGGGTAGCTCAGGGTGAGGTGGTCTTCGCGGCGGCTGGAAATGTTGACTTCGGCGCGGCTGATCGGACGCAGTTGCGCCAGGGCCTGCACGACGGCGGTGCGTTCCACCAGAAGTGCATTGAAGTCCGCATCGCAGGCCGCCACGGGCCGTGCGTAGTGCTGCAGTTCGTCGCACAGCAGCAGGCGGCGCGCTTCCAGCAGTTCGACGCACTGTTGCAGCGTGGCGGCTTGCGGGCGGGTTGCGGTGGCCATGGCGGACTCCTCTGTGAAGGCTTGCGTGGTGCTTACTGGCGTGATTTAAGCGGCAGGTACTTCTGATTTTCCGGTCCCGTGTAATGGGCGGTGGGGCGGATGATCTTGCCGTCTATGCGCTGCTCGATGACGTGTGCCGCCCAGCCCGAGGTGCGGCTGACGACAAAAATCGGCGTGAACATCGCGGTTGGCACGCCCATCATGTTGTAGGACACGGCGCTGAACCAGTCCAGGTTGGGGAACATTTTTTTCTCGCGCCACATCACCGTTTCGAGCCGCTCGGCGATGTTGAACAACTTCATGTCGTTCCTTTCCTTCGACAGGGTGCGTGCGACTTCCTTGATCACCTTGTTGCGCGGGTCGCCGATGGTGTAGACGGGGTGGCCGAAGCCGATGACAATTTCCTTGCTCTGGATGCGGCGCACGACGTCGGCTTCGGCATCGTCGGGGCCGGCGTAGCGGCTTTGCACCTCAAAGGCGACTTCGTTGGCGCCGCCGTGCTTGGGTCCGCGCAGCGCGCCGATGCCGCCGGTGATGGCCGAGTACATGTCCGAGCCGGTGCCGGCGATGACGCGACAGGCGAAGGTGGACGCGTTGAACTCGTGCTCGGCGTACAGGATCAGCGAGGTGTGCATGGCGCGCACCCACGATGCGGATGGCGTCTTGCCGTGCAGCAGGTGCAGAAAGTGTCCACCGATGGAGTCATCGTCGGTCTCGACTTCGATGCGCCGGCCGTTGAAGGCGAAGTGGTACCAGTAGAGCAGCATCGAGCCGAAGCAAGCCATCAGGCGGTCGGCGATGTCTTTGGCGCCCGGGATGTTGTGGTCGTCCTTCTCCGGAACCATGTTGCCAAGCAGCGAGCAACCGGTGCGCAGCACGTCCATCGGGTGCGCCGAGGCCGGCACGCACTCTAACGCCGCTTTGAGGCTCGCCGGCAGGCCGCGTAAGGCCCTGAGTTTGAGTTTGTAACCGGCCAGTTCCGCGGCGTTGGGCAGGGTGCCGTGCACCAGCAGGTGGGCGATTTCCTCGAACTGGGCATCGTCGGCGAATTCAAGGATGTCGTAGCCGCGGTAGTGCAGGTCGTTGCCGCTGCGACCGACGGTGCACAGCGCCGTGTTGCCGGCGGTGACGCCGGACAGGGCGACGGATTTTTTGGCTTTGGGCGCGTTGGGATTCGGTTCGGCCGGGCGTGCTTCAGCGGTGCTCATTTGCTTTTCTCCTTGGCAAACAGTGAGTCAAGTTTTTGTTCGTAGGCGTGGTAACCGAGATAGTCGTACAGGTCGTTGCGTGTTTGCATGGTGCCGACGACGTTTTTCTGTGTGCCTTCCTTGCGCACGGTCTGGTAGATATTGAGCGCCGCCGCATTCATCGCCCTGAACGCCGACAGCGGGTAGAGCGCGATGGCGACATCGGCCGAGCGCAACTCATCCAGTGTGAACAGCGGCGTCGAGCCAAATTCGGTGATGTTTGCAAGGATGGGCACCTTCACCGCATCGGCGAACTGCTTGTACATGGAAAGTTCGGTCATGGCTTCGGGGAAAATGCCGTCGGCACCGGCTTCGACGCAGGCGCAGGCGCGGTCGATCGCCGACTGCAGGCCTTCGACGGCGAGGGCGTCGGTGCGGGCCATGATGAAAAAATCCGGGTCGGTGCGCGCATCGACCGCGGCCTTGATGCGGTCGACCATTTCGGTTTGCGTGACCAGTTCCTTGCCCGGGCGGTGGCCGCAGCGCTTGGCGCCGACCTGGTCTTCGATGTGCATCGCGCCGGCGCCGAACTTGATCAGCGATTTGACTGTGCGTCCGACGTTGAAGGCGCTGGCGCCAAAGCCCGTGTCCACATCCACCAGCAGTGGCAGCGAGCATGCGTCGGTGATGCGGCGGATGTCGGTGAGCACGTCATCAAGATTGGAGATGCCCAGGTCGGGCAGGCCGAGCGAGCCCGCGGCGACGCCGCCTCCGGACAGGTAAATGGATTTGTAGCCGCTGCGCTCGGCCATGCGTGCGTGATAGGCGTTGATGGCGCCTATGCATTGCAGCGGCTTTTCCGACTTGAGTGCGGCGCGAAATTTCGCTCCGGCTGAAAGGGATTGGGTCATTTTGGATTCTCTCAGGTTAAAGTTTATCAGCCCGACTCAGGCAAAAAACGCCTTGGCGGCCTGTTCGGAAATGGTTACGCCCGTGACCCTGGCTTTTTGCAGGATTTCCCAGAAGTAGCGGTAAGTGGCGCGGTCGTGCAATTCGCCGGCATACTGGATCGGCCCCCATTCGCCCGCTTGCGCCGCGAGCAGGATGTTGGCCGCGTCCTGAACCTCGGAGTAGTCGGGCTTCATCGCGTCGACGATGGACTGGATTTGTGTCGGGTAGATCGACCACATGCGCAAAAAGCCGAACTCGTGGCGGGCGCGGTAGGCATCGTTGTAGGCAGTGTGCGGGTTTTTCAGGTCGAGCGTGACGTTGTGTGCCGGCACGATGCCGTTGGCGAGCGCCGCCGCGACCACTTCGGTCTTGGCGCGTGCGAGCAACTTGTGGTCGAACTGCGCCGGTGAGCGCATGGCGGCCGCGGGGATCGCGCCGTGGTGCCCGGAGACAAAGTCCATCAGGCCAAAATCGAGCACCTGCAGCCAGGGCAATGCGGCGATCGCCTGCGCATCGCGCAGTGCGCCGTGGGTTTCCACCAGCACGTGCAGCGGGATGGCACGCTTGACGCCGTGGTTTGCCGCGCATTTCTGGATGTAATCGACCATCTCCGCCACTTGCGAGGCCGCTGTTGGTTTTGGGATGGTGATGTAGGCGAGCAGGTTGCCGGCGCCCGAAACCAGGATGTCGACGTCCTTTTTCCAGTGCGCATGCGTGTGGTCGTGCATGCGCACGCCGGCCTGCTTGTGCTTGTTGGCCGGCGAGTTGAGCATGCGCACGATCATTTCGGCGTGCTCTTTTTCTTTGCCGGCCTGGGCGCCGTCCTCGCAGTCGCAGGTGATGTCGAAGATCGGGCCGAGTTTGTCCTGCAATTCGAGCGCCTTGACTATAAGTTTCTCACTGCCGGCGAAGTGCTCGCAGGACGGGATGACCGGAAAGGGTTTTTCACCCCGGAACAGGGCTTCGCTGGGATGAACGCGTTTCATGAGGACTTCCTTGGTATCAGCACTGTGTAATCGAGATCGAGTACAACGTGGGCGTGGTAGCCGCCGCTGTTATTCCTTACGGTGACCACTTCGGCGACCGGGAGATTCTTCACGCCGACCAGGCGCAGGCGCAGGGCGCCGATATCACGGCGGCCGGGCAGCTCCCATTTGTCCAGCACCTCGCTCAGCGCGTACAGCGTATCGCCGGCGAAGGTCGGGGCGACATGGCTGCCGCCGTTGATGGCGGCGATGATGAGCGCGTTCTCCAGTCCGTCGTGCGAGAGCGCCCGGCAAACCGACATGACGTGGCCGCCATACACCAGGCGTCGTCCGAATTGCGAGTCCTTCATGGCCAGGGCGTCAAAGTGCACGCGGGCGTTGTTTTGATAGAGTCGCGTCGCCAGCATGTGATCGGCTTCTTCCACGGTCATGCCCGAGGGATGTTCGATGCGCTCGCCCGTTTCGTAGTCGTCCCACCAATGGCCCTCGCTCGTGGCGATGGTTGCAAATCCGGAGGCGTCAAAGCCCGGCGGTATGCACAGTGCCTGCGGGGCGACAAATTCGCTCAAGGGCGGCACATGCGTCGCTGGCGCCGGTGCGGTCGCGTCCTGCTTGTGCACCATGACCCAGCGCACCCAGGTGAGCACCGTTTGCTTGTTCTGGTTGTTGATGGTGGAGCGCACCCAGACCACGCCCGATTTGCCACTGGTGTTTTGTTTCAGTCCTATGACCTCGGAGCTGGCGCTGAGTGTGTCGCCGGCGTAGACCGGCAGCAAGAAGCGCACATCGGCGTAACCGAGGTTGGCGATGGCGTTAAGGGAGATGTCCGGCACGGTCTTGCCGAAGGCCACATGAAAGGCCAGCAGGTCGTCGATGGGACGGTCGCGATAACCGAGGGAATGGGCGACCGGCCGTGACGAGGGCAGGACGTGGCGGGCCCCGGTCAGTGCCATGTAAAGGGAGCTGTCGCCCTCGCCGAGCGTGCGTGGCGTGGCGTGGACCATCTGCTGTCCAAGGCGGAAATCCTCGAAGAAATTTCCGCGGCGCGGCTTCATCAGGCTTGCGCGGAGTGAGTTTTCTCGATGGCTTCGACGCGGCCGATCACGCGCCGTGCCGCCACCACGTGCATCTGTTCGATCGGGTGATCGTTGGCGGCCACTCTGGCCGCCTTCTCAAGAAAGCGCGGATTGCTGGCCGGGGCACAAAGCATGCTCCGGCAGCGACCGGAATATTTCATCGGGGAAGGTTTCCGCTTAGCCGAGCAGATGCTTCACACCGTCGCGCTCTTCGAGCAACTCTTTCAGGGTGAAATCCATTTTTTCGCGGCTGAAGGCGTCGATTTCGAGGCCGGTGATGCGCGTGTAGGCGCCGTTGGCGCAGGTCACCGGCACGCCGTACATCACGCCTTCGGGGATGCCGTAGCTGCCGTCGGAGGGGATGCCCATGGTGACCCATTTGCCGTTGGTGCCCAGCGTCCAGTCGCGGATGTGGTCGATGGCGGCGTTGGCGGCCGAGGCGGCCGAGGACAGGCCGCGTGCCTCAATGATGGCGGCGCCGCGCTTGCCGACGGTCGGAATGTAGGTGTCGCGATACCAGGTTTCGTCGTTGACCAGCGTCTTGGCGGCGGTGCCGGCGATGGTGGCGAAGCGAATGTCCGGATACATGGTCGGCGAGTGGTTGCCCCAGACGACCATCTTCTCGATTGCATCGACCGGCTTGCCGGTGCGCGTGGCCAGTTGCGACAGGGCGCGGTTGTGGTCAAGACGCAGCATGGCGGTGAAATTGCCGCTGGGCAGGTCGGGTGCCGATTTCATGGCGATGTAGGCGTTGGTGTTGGCCGGGTTGCCAACCACGAGAACCTTGACGCTGCGCTTGGCGACCTCGTTGAGGGCTTTGCCCTGAACGGTGAAGATGGCGCCGTTGGCTTCAAGCAGGTCTTTGCGTTCCATGCCCTTGGAGCGCGGGCGGGCGCCTACGAGCAGGGCCACATCGACATCCTTGAAGGCGACCTTGGCGTCAGAGGCGGCGACCATGCCGGCGAGCAGCGGGAAGGCGCAGTCATCGAGTTCCATCATCACGCCCTTGAGCGCGTTTTGCGCTTTTTCGTCGGGAATTTCCAGCATTTGCAGGATCACCGGCTGGTCTTTGCCAAGCATTTCGCC